>PUOW01000026.1 GCA_003552185.1 Spirochaetaceae bacterium | reverse complement strand
TACGGGTTACAGACGCTGGACGAGCAGCGGGCGTGGGTGTACGGGTGGTACAGATACCTGCCGCCGATAATGCAACTGGTGGTGTCGGAGATGGCGTGGCGGCAGTTGGTGAATTGGGCGGTAGACAGGGTTCTGGAGGCGGGCGAAGGGTAACATAAGGGGGCCAGTATTTAAACGGCAAATAGGGGCGTTTATGGACGACACGAACATCTGTGCGACAACCCGGCCAGGAGCCGGGTAATTTTTTTTGCAAAAAACTTTGCCTGGGGTGTTGACAGTAGTAACGGGGGATGGTATACTGTAGTCAACAGGGGAGGCGACGACACCGAAAGGAGGGCACGACAATGGTCATCAGGGCAAAATTCCCAGGGAAGTGCCAAAAATGTGGCCGGCGGATAGAGGCTGGGGAGCAGGTGGAGTGGCAGAAGGGCAGGGGAATCCAGCATATAGAGTGCCCGGCGGAGAAAGCGTCTGCGCCGGTACAGGCACCACAGAAATCAGCAGAGCAGCCAATGGAGAAACAAATCCAGGCCAAATACCCGGGACGCTGCAGCAAATGCGGTATCAAAATCGATGCCGGGGAATGGGTGTACTACTACACATGCACCAGGACAATCAGGCACTGCGAGTGCCCGGAAGGTGTCCGAAATGCTCACACAGTCCGTGGGCAGCGGCCGGTGGGCACAATGGTGCAGAAAGATGGCCTGTGGCTAGTGGTAGAGAGGGTACAGTCTCAGTACCTGGGCGACGAGGCCATGAGCGTGGGCGGCGATGAGGATGGGTATGTACACATCAGCTATTGCCGGGAGGCGACGGACGAGGAGATTGCTGCCCACCAGGCCCAGAGAGAGGCGCAAAAACAACAGCGCACGGCGGAGAGGCGCATGGAGGAAGCCGCCGAGGAGATTCGGCAGCACGGTGAGGTGCCGGATGCCTGGCAGGAGCCGGCAGGGCAGCAGGGTGACATCGACCCACAAAATGCATACGGAGGTGGGAGCTGGTTCGTGGTCGGGGAGGAGTGGCTATGGTACGTACGCAACAACGCCATGGACGGCGACTGCTGGGACCGCAACAACGTCAGGACCGGCGGCGCGGGAGCAATAGGGTGGAGGGTGCCAGTGGAGGAATACCGGGAGCTGGCCGACGAAATACTGGAGCTGGGCGGCATTAGGTAGGCTACTATAAATTCTGGGGAGGAGGATGTCATAATGACAGGCAGGACGTTCGACGAGGTTTTTGGCAACGCCACACTGGTGGACATCAGGGACGCGGTAGCGGAGCACCAGGGCGATGCAGAGGTTTTCGCACGGAAATACATGGCGGATATGTGGCCCAGCTGGGCCCGGGACTATGAGGAGGAGGGCGTGAGTTTTGAAGAGGCAGTGGCCGAGGCCGCCCTCCTGGCCCGGCAGGCGGTGGAAATGGTAGAGGAGGAGGAGTAATGCAATTCAACCGAGTTAAATTGGAGGCGATGATGGCCCAGGCCGGGTACACCACCCCGGCCCTGGCCCGGGCCATGGGGGTGCATCGAACAACGGTGTACCTGGTGCTCACCGGGCAACGGGAGCCGGGGGTGGAGTTTTTGCAGGGCCTGAGTCGGGTGTGGCCGGACGTGGCGTGGGAGGATTGGTACGCAGACTGAGACCGAACAACGCGGGGGCTGCGGCCCCCGTTATTTTTATGCCCAGCGCAGGGTGTAAGCCTGTGAAATGTCTGGCGAATGTATAAAGAGTGTTCCAAATCGGTACACTAATTTGTGGGGCGTGGGGGTTGCAACTGGCAGTAATGTAGTATAGAATAAGGGCAACAGGAGGTGAAGGTGGTGACGTGGAAGGTGCCAGTGTCATTGCACATGGATCTGGATTTGGCAAAGCGGCTGCGGGGCGAGACCAACCAATCCGAGGTTATTCGCCGGGCGCTTCGGGAATATTACGAGCGCGAGGACGGACAGCCCCCGGCGGCGGGTGGGGAGGATATGGCGTAAGCCACACGGGTGCGTGGGAGAGACGGCTGGCGTTTGAGTAGAAAGGGGGCGCAGCATGGATCAGTATTGCCTAGACGACACCCGGCATGTGGAGCGCGACCTAGCCCGGCTGGACCGGGGATTACCAACCACCGGGGCCGAATGGCCGGTGGGGATGTTGGCGGCGGCGGTGAGGCGACTGTGGTACATGGCCCCTATAGACATGGCGGGGCTGCTGGGCGACGCGGATTATAGGGATTTGCTATGGGAGCTGCAGCGGCGGCCGGAGATAGTGCGGGCGGCCGCAGAGCAGCTCCTTTCGCATTTCTACCAGCACCAGGAGGACAGCGGGGTCTGCCCAGTGTGCCTGTGCGCCAGCCTGGAAAGGGTGCCGGATACCGGCGGCGTGGCCGCGTGCCAGAATTGCGGGTGGGCCGCACGATGAGGCAGTGGCGCCGGGAGAGGCTGCGCGAGCTGCTAGCTGACATGCCGCCCCTGGAGGAACCGGAGGAGCAGGTGGAACCGGACTCACCACACCGGCGGTACTGGTGGCACCTGTCGGCGCCGTATCTGGCTGAGCTGGAGCGGCGCATCGCAGTCAAGACCGACGCGGGGTTGGAATGGGTGTCGCCGGGTGCGGCACACGCACTGGATATGAAATACGGGCTGGAGGTAGGGCAGGCGGAGAGCCTGCGGCGGATTCTGCGGGAGGAGGCAGAGCAACATGACAGAGGAGCGGGAGCGGGCGGTCAGCGTTATCAATGAGGTGGATGTGCAGTC
>PUOW01000409.1 GCA_003552185.1 Spirochaetaceae bacterium | reverse complement strand
TGTTCGATCACCTCGGCAACGCTGCTATGGGGCCCCACGATGTCTTGATGCTTGCGGATCCATTCCTCGTGGAACCCCGGCACGATGTATATCGTTCCGTTGAGCGTCATCCAGGAAGCGCCGGGCTGAAACGAGAACTTCGGACGCTTGAGCGAAGCCGAATCGGATCCGCTGAGCGAGTAGCCGTCATGCATCATCATACCGAGACCCTACCGTACACCATACTACTACCGTCTTCTGTATTCAGTATCGGCAGTATATACTACAGGTGTAATGACGTCACCACTCGCGCTTCCGCCGCTTCGCACGTTGCTCCTCGAGATCGGAATCGACCTTGGGTTGATCGCGCTCGCGATTGCGCTCGGGCTCGTCGCGGCCTCCGCGGTGCGCCGCGTTCTTCAGGCCCTCGCCGGAGCATCGGAGCAACACGAACTGCGCGAGCAACTCAAAACGCTCCGTGCGCCGCTGCGAGCGCTGTTTCCGGTGTTATTCATGTTGGCGGTCGTCGCCCGACTCGATCGCGCACCTGACACCGTAGCGCTGTTCCTCGACATTCTGGAGATCGCGTTCGTCTGCGCCGCGGCCTGGTTGGCGCTCCGCGCAGTCGGTGCCGGTGAGCAGCTCGCGCTTACTCGCTTCAGAATAGACGTCTCCGACAACCTCCGCGCCCGGCGTGTACACACCCAGGTGAAGCTGATCCGGCGCATCATCTCGGCGGCGGTTCTGGTCCTGGCGCTCGGCGCGATCATGCTCACGCTCGAGCCGGTGCGTCGCATCGGGACGACCTTACTCGCCTCGGCCGGCGTGCTCGGCATTATTGTGGGGTTCGCGGCGCAGCGCAGCATCGGCATGGTGCTCGCCGGGCTGCAGGTGGCTATCGCCCAACCCATACGGCTCGACGACGTGGTGATTGTTGAAGGCGAGTGGGGGCGGATCGAGGAGATTACCCTCACCTACGTCGTGGTGCGCATATGGGATCTGCGCCGTCTGGTGTTGCCGGTATCGTACTTCATCGAACAACCGTTTCAGAACTGGACGCGCGTCTCGGCCGAGCTTCTGGGGACGGTGTTTCTCTACACCGATTACACCGTACCGGTAGACGAGCTGCGCGCCGAGCTCCGCTCAATCCTTGAACGATGCCCAAACTGGGACGGTAAAGTAGCCGGGCTGCAGGTCACGAACTCCGACGCGCGGACGCTCGAGTTGCGCGCCTTGATGAGCGCGGCCGACGCTCCGACGCTCTGGGATCTGCGCTGCGAAGTGCGTGAACAGCTTGTTGCGTATCTGCAGCAGAATCATCCTGAGGCTCTGCCGCGCACGCGCGCCGAGTTGCGGTCCGGTCAGGAGCCGCAGGCCGACACCATCAGCGGCTCCGAGGCACGGGCCCCCGAGCTGTAGAAGCTCGAGCTGTAGGAGGCGGAGAGATTAACGCGAACCTGGTCCTGGCTCAAGTGAGCCCAGCCGCTCGTGAGTTCTACCAAGGAATCGCGGAGGCGTATCAGCGTTCGCCGCTTGAGGTCGCCGCGGTGATCGCGTTCTTCACCCTGTTGATCGGCGGCAGCATGACCTATGTCTTTTTGCAGCAGCGGAGCCGCCGCATCGCGCGCGAGATCGCGGTGGAGCGCATCTTCCAAGAGCATCTCGGCAGGTTGCGCCTGGCTCCGTCGCATATTGCGCTGCTCGAGACCTTGGCGGGCTTCCTCGACAAAACGCGCCACAAACACCAACTGATCGAAGACGAGATAACCTTCACCGCCTGCGCGCGCCGCGCGCTTGCCGCCTCGGCGGCGAAAAGCGACGAGATCTCGGCGCTGCGGATCGCGCTCGGGTTCAAGCGGCCGGCCGACCGTGCACCGCACTCCTCAACACAGCTGCAGCCCGGCACCACGGTGTTCCTCGTGCGCGGGCGGCGCACGCCCCCGGTACGCGGCCGGGTGCTCGCTCAAGGGGCGCGTGGATTCCGGGTGGAGCTGCAAAGCGGTCGTGGGCAGTTTCCGAGCGCCGGAAGCGTCGCGGTGTACTACCACAGCGCCGCCGGGGTGTTTCGGATCAACTCGATGATTCTATCGCTGCACGGCGCGGTGGTGGAGTTGCGCCACAGCGAGGTGCTGACGCGCACGCAGCAACGGCGACACTTTCGCCGCCGCCTGAAGCTTCCGGTATGGGTTCGCCCACTCGCCGACACCCCGAACGCCCGCGGCGATGCCGAAGCGGCTCACGGGTCGGCTGCGGGCGCTGCTTCCCGGCCCGCCGGTGAACGCCGGGCCGAGGCCGGCGGCGCGTCCGCGGCCGAGACCCCGGCATACGCCGAGGCCGAGGAAACGCGCTTTCGCGACCTCGGGGGCGGCGGCGCGAGTATCGAGAACCCCAACGAGCGCTATCGGCCGGGCGACCGACTCGAGCTGCGTTTCGCGACCGACGGCGGGCGCACGCCGCTGCTCGCCACGGCGCGCGTGGTGCGCTGCAGCGAAGGCGACACGGTCGCGCATCTTGAGTTCACCTCGATTCATGAGTTCGTACGCGACAGAATCTACCGCTTGCTGTTCAGCCGCGTGCAGTGAACACGATCGACTCCCCGGCCCGCAGACGCTGCTCCTGGTTTCCGCAGCGTACCGCCGCTTCACCGGGCTCTCCGCGCGTGCCGGAGGCTGCGCGCGCGGCGCTCACCGTGAGTTTGCGGGCTTCATCGAGCTCGAGCCGCAGCTGCAAACCGCGGATTACCAGCGGCACCGCAACGCGCTTCCACCAGAACGGCACTCGCGGCGTGAGCTGCAACACACCCTCGTGAAACTGCGCTCCAAGAAACCCGTGCACCACAATCTGCCACGCCGCCCCGCACGCGGCGGTGTGGATGCCGCCGATGAAGGTACCGCCGCTGACCGCCTTGTTCGTGTTCGCGAGATCTACCGTGCAGGAGCGCGTGAAGTAGCTGTAGGCGTCCTCGTCTTTGCCGATCCAGGCCGCGACCACGGCGTGCACCGAGGGACTCAATGAAGAGCCGTGCTGCGTCCGCGGTTCGTAGTACCGATAATTGGCTCGCAGCTGTTTCTCGCTGAACTCCCACGGGTGCAGCGCAAAGGTCTGCAGCACATCGGCCTGTTTCAGAACCTGGGTCTCGGTCGCCACACCGTTGGGCCAGCCCCAGTACTCGCCGGGGTCCAGGAGCCGCTGTTTGAGCGCCTCGGGGCGAGTGTCCTCGAGCTGGAAATAGCCGTCGAACTGTTCGATCAGCCCGCTTTCGGGGTCACTCGGCTGAAGATAGAGGCTATCGGCTACCTCGCGGCAGCGTCGACACACCTCAAGCGAGAAGCCGAGGCGCTCGGTGAGCTCCCGATGCCGCTCGGGGTCGCGTTCGGCGAGCGTCTCGAAGCCCCAGACCGCCGCGCGTAAGGCGTAGCGTGTCTGCACCGCGGTAAAGAAGTTGTTATCGACGTTCTCGTGGTACTCATCCGGCCCGAGCAGGCGAATCAACTCGTAGCGGTCTTTCGCCGGCTTGTAGTACAGATGCGAGAGCAGAAAACGCGCCACCTCGAACAAAATCTCGGCGCCTTGATCGCGTACAAACCCCCAGTCTCCGGTAACCTCATAGTAGCGACGAACGGTATACGCAACGTCCGGGGCCACGTGAATCTGCCAGTCGTTGAAGTGGTTTCGAATCTTGCGCCCGGTGAGCACATCGACGAAGAAGTAAGAAGGACAGATCTCCTCACCGGTACGTCCGCTGACCCAGGCATAGAACGCGCCTTCGTAGCCGAGATCGCGGGCCTTTTTGCGGGCGCCGTCGAGCGTCCTATAGCGGTAGGTCAATAGCTTCCGCGCCACCTCCGGCTGCGTGTAGAGAAACATCGGCAGGTTATAGATCTCTTGATCCCAGAACGCAGCGCCCTGGTAGGCTTGGCACGACAAGCCGCGCGCGCCGATCGGCAGGTGGTCGGTATGAGCGGGTGTCGCGATGATGTTGTGATAAAGGTTGTAGCGTAGCAAAGCCAAGGCCTTGAGATCGCCCTCGATCTCGATGTCGCAACTTTTCCAGGTTGCGTCCCAGACACGTTGATGCGCCTGCCACATGCGCCGATACCCGCTTCTGAGCGCCGAGTCGAGCGCCGAGACCGCGGCCGAACGGGGGTCGGCGAGGTCGTTGCTGCTGTAAACCGCCATATACTGCTCGATCTCTACCGGTACTCCCGGCTCCAGTGTGAGCTCGAGCGTGCGATAGATACTCTTCCCGGTGTCGGGGCCCACCGAGGCGCGCTTCTGCGACGGCATGCGCCCGGCGGCGCCGCTCCCGCCGCCGCGCTCGCCGCTGGGGTCCGAAACAACCCGTATCCCCGAAGCCACCGCAAGCGTGATCTTGCTTCGTCCGGTTTCGGCGGTCACCGACAACCTGCCGTCGCGTTCATCTCGCGCTTTGTGGCGGTGCAGATGCGTGCCGTTGAGGTCCCAGACCTCGCCGTCGATACCCCAGACCATCGTAACGCTCGTCGGGCGGTCGCTCTCGATCTTGTAGCGTGTGGGAATGAGGTGCAGCGCGGCGTAACTCGCGAAGCGCTCCTCGGTGAGCGTCACGTGCGCACGGCTCGGCGTGCGGACCGTGAGGCTGCGCGTCTGTAGGCCGTAGCGGAACCACAGCGTGCGATGATAGCCCACCGGAAGGTCTTCGAGCACGCCGAGCGCCTGTCCGTCGGCGCTAAACGCCGCGTACAACCCGTTCGGAGCATTACAGAGCTCTTCCCAGGTGTCGTCGGCTCGGTCGTAAGTGTCGGTGACGAAGCACCCGACGTACTGCGCCGCGCGCCATTCGCCGAAGGTTCCGCGGTAACCGAGGTAGCCGTTGCCGGTCATGAAGTTGCTGCCGTTGGTGATCAACTGGTCGGCGTTAAACCGGTCTTCTTGGATTCGCCAGTCGTCGATGATCTTAAGATCTTGGGTTAGATTCATGCATGCTTCCTTTGCCGAGCCGGCGGCTCGCGGCTCGCGGGGCTCGCGTGCATCCGCCGGCGCGCGCACCCCGCTCCGCGGCGCGTCAGTAACGCAAGTTAGTAGTGTAGCAAAGGCATGCCGAGCTCGCAATCAAAACTGCACCGTGTTCCGTGCTCTCGGCGCGCGTTACTCAAGTTTTCTTTGCATCTTTTCTTTGCAGTGCGACACGAGTTTGTGGGCGATCGATACCACGGCGCGGCGAGGTTGTTCAACCGCTAACCGACGCGGCGAGGTTTGCGGGCCGTGCCGCAGATGAACACGCTGCGGCCGAAGCGCTCGGGCTCATCGCCGGAGAACCCTGCACGGTGCAGAGCTCCAAGCGTGTCGCGCGTAAGATTGCAGCCCCCCGACAGCAGGCGCCACGCCGGGTTTAGCGCCTCAAACACGCCGGCCACCGCTTCATGCCGCGGGCGCACATGCTCGAGGAACAGCACGCGCCCTCCGGGCCGCAGCACCCGGTAGAGCTCGCTCAGCCCGGCGTTTTGATCGGGTACGGTGCAGAACACGAGCGTCGTGACTACGCAGTCGAACGAGTCGTCTGGAAACGGCAGCCGCTCGGCCGAGGCCGATATCAGTCGCACGTTTCCGTTTCCGTTCCCGTTCGCCGGCCCGCACTCCCGCGCCAAGCGCTCGGCACGCCGTGCTAACCTCGGTCGAATCTCAAGATCGCTCAACACCAGCTCCTCGATCGAATCGAGTCGATAGTGCCGGAGATTTGCGCCGGTTCCGGCTCCCACCTCGAGCACGCGTCCGCCCGCCTCCGCGAGCAGCCGGGCGCGCCGCTCCGCGAGTCGGGAGATCTCAAGCGGTTTCATTACGGCGTCGAACACGCAGGAACAAAGATCGCACATAGCGGTACCACCATTACTGAGTGTACTGCTCATCAACTTTGGTGTATAGTAACCCTCGAGGTGAATGTGCAGACCATGCGTGCAGCCGCACCCCAGCGGCAGATCCCCGGCGAGCAAGCCCTCGAGCGCATCAATCGGTTCGCGCGCGACCGCGTGCCGTTCGTGTTCGCGCTAGATTTCGATCTTCTGCACGGGCTCGTACTGCCGCTATCGGAGCTCGAGCCGCAGGAGCTGCGGTTTCGGTTCGCCGGTCACGCCGACGGCGTACCGCCGCGCTACCCGCCGCAACAACTGCAGGCGCTTCGCGAGGCGGTTGAGCTCGAGAAGACGCCGCCGGAGTTCGAGCGCTATCGCGCCGCGTTTACCCATGTGCAGCGCGGGCTGCGTGCCGGAGACTCGTTTCTCGCAAACCTCACACTGCCGGTCTCGGTACGGCCGTCGCACTCGCTACCGGAGCTCTACGAGGCGGTACGCGCGAACTACACGCTCCTGATAGAAAACCGAATCCTGGTGTTCTCGCCCGAGCGTTTTGTTCGCATTCGCGACGGTGTCATTCGCAGCTACCCCATGAAAGGCACGATCCGGGCTTCGGAGCCGAACGCCGAAGCCGCGATCTTGGCCGACGAAAAAGAGAAGGCCGAGCACCTCACGATCGTAGACCTCATCCGTAACGATATCGGACGCGTGGCCGAGCGGGTGCGTGTTGAACGGTATCGCTACATAGACCGCATCCGGCTGCGCGACGACGCGTTGCTGCAGGTGAGTTCCGAGATCGTGGGCCGGCTGCCGCGCGGGTTCGAGTCACGGCTCGGCGAGATTCTGTTCGAGATGCTGCCGGCCGGCTCGATCACCGGGGCCCCGAAGCGTCGCACCGTAGAGATTATCCGTGAAGCCGAGCGCTACGAGCGCGGATACTACACCGGGGTCTGCGGCGTCTGGGACGGTCACGAGCTCGATTCCGGAGTTATGATCCGTTTTATGGAGCAGACCGATCGTGGGACGGTGTTCAAGGCCGGCGGCGGAATAACGATCTACAGTGAGCTGGAGCGCGAGTACCGCGAGCTTCTGGACAAGGTCAATGTGCCGCTTCATTGAGACGATCTGCGCGATCGACGGCCGGCCGCAAGCGCTGGATCAGCACCGCGCCCGCGTACGACACAGTGTCCGCGCGTGTTGGGCCGGCGCAGCGGAGCACCGCGTTGCATCAGCCGCAGAAGCCGTGCTCGAGCAGGCGCTCGCGATGAGCCGAGCCCAGATCCTCGGGGTGGCTCCCGAGAATCGACGGAAACTGCGGGTCGTCTACCGGGTGCCCCCGAACGGCGACGCCGAGCTCCCATCGGTAGAGGAGTGCGACCTGCTGCCGTACCAGGTTCCGAGCATCGCTTCGCTGCGCGTTGTGGACGGCGGCGATATAGCGTACGACCTCAAGTATCACGACCGTACTGCGTTGCAGGCTTTGTACGAACTGCGAGCCGGGTGCGACGATGTGCTGATCGTGCGCGACGGGCTGTTGACCGACAGCTCGTACTGTAACATCGCGCTACACGACGGCACGCGGCGCGTGACCCCGGCTACTCCCCTTCTCGCCGGCACGCGCAGAGCTCGCCTCCTTGAGGAAGGCCGGCTCGAGACTGCCGATATCCCGATCGGCTCGATCGGCCGATACAGTCAAATCTCGTTGTTCAACGCGATGATCGAGCTCGACGAGCTCGTGCTCCCGGTCGCTGCGATCTATCCCGCTCCCGTCTCTTCCTCCCCTCTCTTGAACAAGCGGGGGCGATGGCGGCATAGTAGGGGCGCGATGAGTGAGATTATTCAACCCCGAGTGCTAAAGGGCTTCCGCGATTCACTTCCGGCGAACGAGATGCGCCGCAAGCATATTCAGACGGTGCTCGAGCACACCTTTGAGCTATACGGGTTCGTTCCGATCGACACGCCGATCCTCGAGTACGCCGAGGTGCTGCTCGGCAAAGGAGGCGGCGATACCGACAAGCAGGTCTACCGCTTCGAGGATAACGGGGGGCGCGACATCGCGATGCGGTTCGACCTGACGGTTCCGTTTGCGCGGTTCATGGCAGGGCACGTCGCCGAGCTGTACCTGCCGTTTAAGCGCTACCACATCGGCAAAGTATTCCGCGGCGAGAACACGCAACGCGGGCGCTATCGCGAGTTCATGCAGTGCGACTTCGATATCGTCGGCTCCGACAGCGCTGCGGCGGATTTCGAGATTCTGCTTTTGATGGCTCGCTGTTTCGAGCATCTCGAGGTACCCGGCGTTCGGTTTCATATCGCGCACCGCGGCGTGTTCAATCGCTTCCTCGCCGAGCTCGGCGTCGCCGACCGCTCGGTGGCGGTGATGCGCGCGGTCGATAAACGCGCCAAGATAGGCGAGGCCGAGGTTCAAAAACTGCTTACCGAGGAAGTAGGAGCCGACGCGGCGGCCGCGCTACTCGAGTACACCAGCCCGCACGCCACGAACGAGGCCACGCTCGCGACAATCACCAAGCTCGCCGGGGGCGATGATGGAGATACTCAGCGCGTCCGTACCATGCTGGAATGGAGCGCGAAGCTGGGGCTCGCCGACCGCGTGGTGCTCGACCCATCGATCACGCGCGGGCTCGATTACTACACCGGAGTGGTGTTCGAGACCTTTTTCGAAGACCTGCCGGAGATCGGTTCGGTCTGCTCCGGCGGGCGCTACAACGACCTCGCGTCTTTGTATACCAAACAACACATCCCGGGAGTCGGTGCGTCTATCGGGTTGGACCGGCTGGTGGCTGCGCTCGAGGAGCTCGGCAAGCTCCCTCCCGCGCGCGCCGGGGTCGATATTCTCGTGCTCTGTATGGAGCAGCAGCTTATCGGCCGCTACCACGAGATCGCCGAGTATCTGCGTGAGGCCGGGATGCGCGCCGAGGTGTACCCCGAAGCTAAGAAGCTCGGCACGCAGTTCTCGTACGCCGAGAAACGCGGCATTCCGCTCGGCGTGATCTGCGGCCCGATCGAGGCCGAGAACGAGGTGATGAACCTCAAGAACCTCGAGACACGTGAGAGTGAGGATCAACTCAGCCTCGCCGAGACCGCGCAGAAGGCGCGCGCCGTTTTGCAGCGCCGTTCGCAGAAGAACTACAGCACATGAATCCACGCGAGCTTCCGGTATACGAGCAGAAACAACGCATCCTGACCGCGCTCGAAGAGAATCAAGTCATCGTGGTGGAGAGCCCCACCGGTAGCGGCAAGACCACGCAGTTGCCGCTCATTCTCCACGAGGCCGGGTACGGACGCGACGGTGTGATCGGCGTCACGCAGCCGCGGCGAATCGCGGCGGTATCGGTCTCGGGGTATATCGCCGAGCAGCTCGGAAGCCGGATCCCCGGGCTCGTGGGGTACAAGATGCGTTTCGAGGATCATACCGAACGCAGCACGCGCATCAAGGTCATGACCGACGGCATTCTCCTGCAGGAGATCAAGGCCGATTATCGCCTCTCGCAGTACTCGGTAATCATGGTCGACGAGGCGCACGAGCGCAGCCTCAATATCGATTTCATCCTCGGGCTGCTGAAGCGCGTGCTCGAGGAACGCCCCGAGTTCAAGGTCATTATCTCATCGGCGACCATCAACCCCGAGATCTTCTCGGAGTACTTCTGGTCGTGTCCGGTGATCCGCATCGACGCGCGCATGTATCCGGTCGAGCTGCTGTACTCCCCGCCCGCAACCGACAGCTACGACGACCTGATCTTCAAGGTTGTGCAGCTTGTGGAACACGAGGTTGAGAACCGCGACGAACCGGGAGATATTTTGATTTTTTTGTCCGGCGAGCGCGCGATCAAGGACTGCGTCAACGCGCTGTACTCGCTGCCGGTGCGGCGTCTGCTCTACATTCTACCGCTGTACGGGCGGCTCTCGAAAGAAGAGCAAGACGAGGTGTTCCCGCCGCCGCCGAGAGACAAGATCAAGGTGGTGGTGGCGACAAACATCGCCGAGACGAGCATCACGATCGACGGGATCACCACCGTGATCGATTCCGGTCTCGCGAAGATGAACTACTACAACCCCCGCACCTTCATTTCCTCGCTGGTGGAAGGCGAGATCTCGAAGGCATCGGCGAACCAGCGCCGCGGCCGCGCGGGGCGCACCCGTCCGGGACGCTGCTACCGGCTCTACACCAAAGACAGCTTCGATCAACGCCCGCTCTATACGCTCGAGGAGATTTACCGCACCGATCTTTCTGAGGTGGTGCTGCGGATGGCCGAGCTCGGGATCACAGAGTTCGAGTCGTTCGATTTCATCTCACCTCCGGGCGAGCGCGGCATCATCGGCGCGATAGAAACGCTCGAGCTTCTCGAGGCGCTTACACCGGAACGCACGCTCTCGAGCATCGGAGAGATGATGGCGATCTTTCCGCTGCTTCCGCGCCACTCGCGCATCATCGTGGAGGCCGTTCGTCGCTACCCCGAGGTAGTCGACGAGGCGATAACCGCGACCGCGTTTCTTACCACCAACAGCCCGTTTCTCTTGCCGCAGGGCGAAGAGATTCCGGCTCGCCGTGCGCACCACCGCTATCGCGACGACCTCGGAGATTTCGTCTCGTACCTGAAACTGCTGCAGGCCTACACAGACAGCCCGAACAAAACGAAGTTCTGCGAGACGCGTTATCTCGACGAGCGCATCATGGCCGAGATCGCGAACGTGAAGCAGCAACTCGAGGAGATCGTTAGCGAGATGGGCGTTCCGGTCGGCGGCGGGGGCTCGCTCGTCGATTATCTCTGCGCCATCGCGACCGGGCTCATTCAGTTCGTCTGCGTGCGGCTCGGGCGCGAGTACCGAAGTCTCACCGCCGACCGTGTGCAGATTCATCCGGGCTCGGTGATGTTTCGCGAGACGCCGCAGTACATCGTTGCCGGCGAGATTGTGCGGACATCCAAGATGTACGCGCGCTCGGTCTCGCCGCTCGAGCGCGAGTGGCTTGCGCAGATCTCGCCGCGCCTCGCCGAGGAGCTCACGGCCTTGCAGAAACCAGGACGCGCCGCGGGCAAGAAACAACAACGCGACACCACCTGGCAGATCACGCTGGGCAGCCAAACGTTTCGCCTCACGAGCTACAAGGGCAAAAACAAGAAGATCGCGATTCTGCCGTGGGAGCAACTCAAACCGCTGCTGCAGAAGGGCCGCATCGAGCTCGACAGCTCCAAGGCGCGATTGCGCGCCAAGATCGTGTACCGCGAGCACGAGATTCTGGTCGCCGAAACGCTCGGTACGATCGTGCGCGTAGCGCCGTACTTCGATCCGGAGCTCGATATCGTGCCGAACGATCTCGGTAAGCGCAACTTTTTCCCGGCCGAGGACGCCGAGCGCGAGGCGCTCTGCGAGGCGCTCGACCGCGTCCTGAAGCTTACCCAACTCAAGAAGAGCTCGCGAACGCTTGGGTTCTACGCGCTCTGCACCGACAACAAGGGCCGCTACTGGTTCAAGCCGAAGCGCGGCTTCTTCTCGGCCGCAAACGAAAGCCTCGCCGCGGTTGAGGCGCTCGCGGACGAGGTTTCCGACGAGCTCGCGCCCGACTGCCTCGATGCGCTGAACGCGGTGTACCGTAAACTCGCCGAGATCATGGAGCTATGAATCGGGTCGTGATCGGCGACTCGGGTTAGGGTCCGGCGGCTCGCGCTGTGTCCGTGCTGTGTCCGGCCGACGGATGCTGAAGACGTGACGCTGCCGGCGGCGGCGTTCGAAATCGGGCGGGAGCGTCTCCTCCGAGATATCGCGCACCTCGTACCTGTCTCGCAGCGAATCGTCGAGCCTGAATCCACGCAGATTGCTCGAGAACACCATGAGACCGCCGGGGGCGAGTCGCTGCGCCGCGGCCTCGATCAGCTCGGCGTGATCGCGCTGCACCTCGAAGGTGTCGCTGCGGTCGCTGGTATTCGAGAAGCTCGGCGGGTCGATGAAGATCACATCGTAGCCTGCGGCCTCGCGCCCGGGGCCGCCTGCGGTGTCGCGCCCGGCCTCGCCTCCGGTGTCGCCTGCGGTGTCGCGCCCGGCCTCGCGGCGGAGAAAATCGCGGCAATCTGCGCGCACAAACCGGTGCCGCCCGGTCGGCAAATTGTTGAGCTCGAAGTTGCGCCTCCCCCACTCCAGATAGGTATTGGAACTGTCGACCGAGACCACCTCGCGCACGCCCGCGGACGCCGCGTAGACCGAGACGCTGCAGGTATACGCAAAGAGATTCAGCACCCGAAGCGTTCGTGATGCGTTTCCCGGGCGTTCGCGAATCCACTCGCGAACGCGATCGCGCAGAATCCGGTGGTCGAGGAACAGCCCGGTATCGATGTAACCCGATAGGTTTACCTCGAACCGCAACCCGTTTTCCTCCACCGTTACGCGTCGCTCGCGCCGCCCGGCTGCGCGGTCGCTACGCTTAGGCTCGTACGCGGCCCCGCCCCGCCGCCGGCGGCGCTGCTTGGTGTGCACCGCAGAGCGGGGAAGCTCGAGAAACGACGCCACGGTCTCGATGAGCTCCTCGAGGCGCGACTCGGCGGCGTCTTTGTCGACCGTTGCGGGAGCGGCGTACTCCTGCACCACCAGATACCGTCGTCGGTCGATCGCGGTGTAGAGGTCGACCGCGGCGGCGTACTGCGGAATATCGGCGTCGTACAGCCGGTAGCAGCTCACCCGCTCGCGCTCGAGATACGGTTGCAACGCCTTCCAGTTCTTCATCAAGCGCCGCAGCAGCATCTCGCCTCCCTCGGAGGCCGCCGCGTGCGGGCCGCCGCCGGACCGAGGCGGCGAGCCCGCAGCCGACCGTGCCGTCGAGTCGGCCG
>PUOW01000091.1 GCA_003552185.1 Spirochaetaceae bacterium | reverse complement strand
TCGCGGGGGCCAAACGGGCTGGTTACGCCCCATTTCCCGACGGCCTCATCACGAGGGGCCAACGGAATCGGCATGGTTGCCCAAACCTGCGGCGGCGAAGTGATGTAGTTCTGCGCCTTGTACTGTTCGTACGTGATGTACTCTATATCGGGCAGGCGGCCGGTCCAGTCGCCGCGCACCGAAACGGTTGTGCCATAATTGATGCGCTTCACGTCCATTGCACCAAACTCAACCAGTCGATTATAAATCGTAAGCGGGTTGTAGTGATCGAGTTTCTGATGATAGAGCGCAGCGTAGCCGGGATTGTCCAGAGTAAGCGACAACCCTTCGTTGCCTTCGTGATTCCACCAGGGTGCAGCCCCAAGGTGAGTGAAGCCGGAGTCCTGCAGCATCCGGACCGCTTCGAGATCCGATATGCCGAGGATTCTCTGCAACCCGCCTTGCACACCTTGCGCCCCAATCCGGTTGCCGTCTCGGTCGAGGATGTAGTGCCCATTCGGATTGCGCAGCCAGCCGTCGCCGTCGAACTCCAAGGACCCGTCTTCCATGAGTCGCCAATAGTCTCCGCTCGAATCGAACACCGCATCGGCGTATGCATCGAGTGCAACGGCATCCATCTCCGCAAGCGCGATCTGCAGCGCGAGGTTAGAGTCGAGGCCGAACGCGCCGTAACCGTACCGTTCGTCCTGCATTATCGAAGCGCTCATCTGCGTATGGGCTGCGACCGATTCCCGCGTTTCAAGGAGATTGTCGGTATCCACGACGCCGTCTCGATGGGCTTCGTGCTGCAAAAGCAAGGCGTAACGGAGAGCGTCGGAGGTACTGTCCCCGAGGTTTGCAAGACGCAAGACACGCCCGCCGTTTTGACCCTGCTCGGTGACCGCAAGCGCCCCGCCGGGGCCTTCATCGAGGCCGAACCGAACCACGTCGGTCCCGTCGAGAAGGCGCTCAAACAGCTCGCGTCCTGCGTCGTCTCCGTAGCTCCGGACCGCGCGCAGTGCCGATGCGAGGTTGCGCTCGAGGCCGTCTGAGTAGCGCGCGATACGTCGATTGTCGCGCCAAAGTGCGACGCCACCGGCCGCCGAAGCGGCTCGCCCGATACTAAGGTCATGACCACCCGGCCCGAGTGCAACGCCGGCACCTCCATCGCCGAGCTTAACTGTGGCAAGTCCCATACGCTGGTCAATCTCGCGTCCGAGATCTGCCAGATTGAGAACGCTCACCCCGGTTGCTCCGGTTAATGCGAACTCGATCCCGGCGCCGGTTACCGCCCCCGCCGCACGGTTCAGCTCGTTAAGACGGTTGAGATCGGCGGTGCTGAATCCTACGGTGTGTGACGGGGCTGCGTTTGCAAGGCGCAGTGAGGATTCTACCGCGGCCGCGCCAACACCCGAGGCGTACAGAGCGAGTGCTTCACTCGAGGTCAAGCTGCTCCAGATGCGGTCGGTGGATAAGAACACCCCATTGTCGTACTCGAGCGCGCCGAGTGCGGAGTGGGCCGCGTGCGCAGTGGTAACCCGTGCACCACTCACCGCGGTTTCCGCCGCCACTCCCCAGAGGCCGTCGACGCTGCCGGCGGCAGCCGTAGCGCCGGAGAACGCCGCACCGACTCCCATCCCAACCGCGCTGCCGGCCGTCGTGACGCCTACCTGTAGACCGGCCTCTCCGAGGTCTTGATACCCGTCGATCACGTCGGCCGCCCCGAACGTCGCCGCCGTTCCGGCCGCGAGGGCAACGCCGGCCGGCCCGCCTATCAGGGCTCCGCCTATACCGGCAGCAACGCTTCCTACTTGTTGAAGCGAAGGAGCCGCAACAAACCCGCTTGAGTCATCCCAGATCGGTTGATGCCAGATAGGCGTCTCGATGAGCGCCAGACCTTCCGCGCGCTCCTCCTCAAACTCGCGCAGATCACCGAAAATGCGCCCGAGTTCTCCGTATCCGTTGCCTTGCTCCTGCGGAGCCCAACCCACGTGAAGGCCGAGCAACCCCGCTCCGGCACGATCGAAGCCCTCGTTCGCGGCGGCCCTTTGGGCCGCATCCCGTACCAAGGTCTGCGTTTCGCGGCGGAGCAGTGATATCCAGTCGGCCGGAACGGCACCTGCGCGCTCCAGATCCAACTCCGACCAGCGGAACCCAATCACGATCTCGGCGTGTAGCTCGAGTTCGGCGCGCAGTCTGTGCGCTTTCTCCTCGACGCGCTCCGGGCCGATACTTCGCAATCGCTCAGGGTCTAAAGCGACGCGTATCCCGAGGTCGGGGATTTCGAAGCTTCGATAGTCGCGTATTCGCTGTGTGCTATAGCGCGTTCCTCCAAGTAAACTGCTGCCGGAGATCGCCTCCCGCTCGTACCACTGTCCTCTACGCCTGAACCCTACACTCTCGAGCGTGCCCCCAACTTGATGAGAGAGGTCGCGCTCCGCTGCGTGCACCGCCCGTTCCATATGCTCGTGAGCCTCTCGACGCAGCGCGTGCAACTGTAGCGCAGACGCGGTCGCAAGATGACGGCGAGCCTCGTGCATGCCGGTTTCGGCTTGAAGCGTCAGACGCGTCACCGTGAAGCGTTCGGGCCGAACGTGACGGGCGAACGCGTTAGCGGGCAGCATAATGCTTTCGCGGGTCCCAACAGCTTGGTCAAGGAGTGCGCCAAGCCTCAAGCCGCCGAGGGCGGTCTGCAGCGAGTCCGCTGCCTGCTCGGCGCCACGAAAGCTCGGCGTTTCGCCGGCAATCGGCAAATCCTGCAACAACACCTCCGGCCGG
>PUOW01000200.1 GCA_003552185.1 Spirochaetaceae bacterium | reverse complement strand
GCGCCGGCGGGACGCCCGGCGGTTTGCTGCCGGCGGTATGGTGCCGGCGAGGTATCGCCGAACAGCATGGCGAGCAGCATGAGCAAAAGATTGGAGCGGAGATCGCGAGCATGAGCACGCCAATCTCAGCACCGCAGCGCAGCGCCGGCGCCGCGCTACGAGTGGTGCCCGGAGTGATGACCGCCGGGGCGGTTGCGGCAGCGGCTATACCTGCCGCCGAGTATCTCGGGACGCGTGTGCTGGGCTTCGAAGACAGCCCGGTCTCGGCGGTGATGGTGGCGCTGCTGCTGGGTATGGTGCTCGGCAATATCCGAGAGTTGCCGAACATACTTCAACCGGGCTTAGCGTTCTCTATGAAGCGCGTGCTCCGCATCGGCGTGGTGCTGCTCGGGATACGAATAAGCGTGGGTGAGGTGCTGCGCGTTGGGGCGGTTGCGCTGCCGCTTGTAACGGTCTGCGTTGTCGGCGCTTTGGTGATTGTGAGAATACTGAGCGATCGCTTCGGGGTTGCGCCCAAGCTCGGCACCTTGATCGCGGTAGGCACCTCTATCTGCGGAGTCTCGGCGATCGTCGCGGCTGCACCTACCATCGATGCAGCCGAAGAAGACACGAGTTACGCGATCAGCACGATCACGATCTTCGGCCTGATTGCGTTGCTTCTGTATCCGTTTTTGGCGCACAGCGTGTTCGGCGGCATGCATACCGCAATCGGTTACTTCCTGGGAACGGCCGTGCACGACACCTCGCAAGTAACCGGAGCCGCGCTGTTGTACTCCGAACTGTACGCGGCGCCCGCCGTGATCGATGTGGCTACCGTCACGAAGCTCCTGCGCAACTCGTTGATGGCCTTGGTGATTCCGGTGATCGCGATTCAACACCGCGAACGGGGCATCCCCGACGACGTCGATACCCGCGCCGCCAACGGAGCCGGAGGCGCCGACGAAGCCCGCGGCGGCGGTGCTACAGCCGGCGGCGGCGACGTTGCA
The DNA here is from genome assembly GCA_003552185.1 of Spirochaetaceae bacterium. Lineage (GTDB taxonomy): Bacteria > Spirochaetota > Spirochaetia > DSM-27196 > SLAA01 > B1Sed10-166. The sequence continues at coordinate 1,772 of PUOW01000200.1, read as the reverse complement.
CACAACGACCTCGGCAACCCCGGAGCGGCGAGAAGGGCAATGCGGGCACATGTTGTACAGGGGACGCGGGAGACCAAGGTGATATGGCCGCCCGGGTGGGCTGAGGTGGCTCGCTACATACCGCTCTTTGTGGTGGGCTTTGTGCTGATGTCGGTACTGCGAACCCTCGGAGATATCTCGGTCTGGAGGTTCGAGCGCGCGTTCTGGATTGTGTCCCCCGAGCACTGGAATGCCGCGGTAGCGGCGGTCTCGCAGACCGCGGTGTACGCGCTGGTGGTGGCCCTCGCGGCCGTCGGGGCGCGCACTCGTCTCAGGCGGCTCCTGACACTCGGCGCTAAACCGTTTTTCGTTGGCCTCGCTGCCGCGGCCACGGTGGGTGTGCTTAGCACCGGTCTCATCTTCGCGGCCCGCACCATGATCGCGGGGTTATAACGCGCGACGGCAGACGATCAACAAAGCCGGTATCTCTCATCGAAACCCGCAATCGGACGCGCTCACTCTTGAGGCCTCGGTCTGCCGTTCCGGCGCAGCAGCGGAAGTAACAAGAACAACAGTGCCGCTACCGGCATGAGGGTTCCCACCATCACGAACCCCTCGGCAAACCGCCCCCGTTCCGCCAGATAGCCGAGAGCAGCCGGCACAACTCCCGAACCGAACAGATTGGCTACCGGTATCACCAACGCCACCGCAAGATTTCTGCTCTGCGCCGGGGCAACCCGCGCGAGCTCGATCAAGGCGGCCGGAAAGAACGCCGCGATTAGCATCGGCTGCAACAGCACCGCTACGAATAGAAGCTGCCCACGCGCAACACCGATACCGATTGTTACCGAGCCGGCCGCGACCGAGATTATACCGATCAGAATCCGCGCGCCGATGCGGTCCGCAAGCCATCCCGAGACAAAAATCAGCGCCAACGCGGTAAGACGGGAAGCGCCCACGAGCGAGTTGGTTGCCGTTTCGCTCATACCCCGCACCTCGACCAAAAAGCTCGGCAGCATCGAGTACACCCCAATCTCAAGCCCAACCGCGAGCACAAAGAACAGCGCGATGATCCAGAACCGCCCGATCGACCAAATCTGCACGATGTTGTGAAGGCTCGGAGGCGCCCCGGGAAACCGTCCTCCTACCGCGTAGCGCCGGAACAACACCGCTACCGCGAAGCTTGCAGCCGATATCACCATAAACCCGGCCTGCCAACTCGCGTACCGAACCACGAACGCCGCGAGCACCGGAGCGCCGAAGAAGCCGAGGATCGGACCGATCTCATGCAAAGCGAGCGCTTTGCCCCAGTGTTCCGCCGCAGCGACATCGGTAAGCGTAGTAATACCGGAAGGCCCGTACAGGCCCGCCCCTGCGCCAAGCAGGACTAAACCGGTGTAAAACACCGGCAGCGGGGGCGCAAACCCAATCAACGCGAGCGCGGTCGCGATAATCAACAACGACGCGAGAACCGTGCCCCGGTGTTCGAGGCGTTGGGCGACAAAGCCCGATAACAGCATGCTGACGCTGTAGCCTGCCGAGATGATGAAAAACAACATACCGCCTTCACCGTGCGTCAGCTCGTAATGCGCACGAATCTGCAGCAGAAGCGGCGACAGCAGCATCCGCGCCAAAAACGTGACGCACAGCGCACCGACGAGCAGCAGAATTGGGCGGAGATTGAACCGTTCCGTCGCCATGCGGCGGTTATACTACAGCCGCAACCTCGGCAGCTACCCTCCCCCCAAGAATTGCCGATGCCGGCTCAAGCACGCGTTCGGGGGCGGCGGTGC
>PUOW01000218.1 GCA_003552185.1 Spirochaetaceae bacterium | reverse complement strand
CGGGGCAGGAGGAACATTATGAAAGACTACAAGCTTAACACGCTGGCGCTCCACGCCGGCCAAACCGCCGATCAACACGACCCGAGTCGTGCGGTTCCGGTACATCGTACCACCGCGTATAACTTCCGGGATGCTGAGCACGCGGCTAACCTCTTTTCGCTAAAAGAGTTGGGTTATATCTATACGCGCATCATGAATCCCACTCAAGCAGTGCTCGAGGAGCGTGTCGCCGCAATGGAGGGCGGTGCCGGCGCGCTCGCGCTGGCTTCGGGAACCTCGGCGGTGTATTACGCAATTATCAATATCTGCCGCGCGGGTGACGAGATCGTTTCCGGGAGCCACCTATACGGCGGAACCTACACCATGTTCAACAATATCCTGCCTCAGTTCGGGATTACCGCGCGGTTCGTCGACCCTCTCGATCTCAACCAAATCGAGTCCGCCATTACCGAGAAGACCCGGGCGGTTTATATCGAGACGATCGGGAACCCGGGACTATCGGTTCCGGATTTCGAAGCCATAGCCGAGATCGCGCATCGCCGGAACCTGCCGCTGATCGCCGATGCAACCTTCACGACGCCGGCGCTGTTTCGCCCCCTGGATCACGGCGTCGATATCACGGTGTACTCGCTCACGAAGTGGCTCGGCGGCCACGGAACCGGGATCGGGGGGATCGTGGTAGACTCGGGGCGGTTCGACTGGACCGATCCGAAGTTTGCGCTGATGAACGAGCCCGAGGATAGCTACCACGGTATACGCTTCGCTCACGACCTCGGTGAGCTGCAGCCGCTGGCGTATATCCTGCGGATGAGGCTGGTGCCGCTTCGCAACCTCGGCGCCGCGATCTCGCCGGATAACGCCTGGATGTTTCTCCAGGGCATCGAGACGCTTCCGCTGCGGATGGAACGGCACTGCGAGAACGCGACCGCGGTTGCGGACTACCTCGCGAAGCACCCCAAGGTCGAGTGGGTTCGCTATCCGGGGCGCAGCGATCACCCCGCGCACGCCAACGCCGCTCGATATCTGCGCAACGGATACGGTGGTATGGTTGTGTTCGGGATCACCGGTGGCCGCGCCGCCGGCGAACGCTTCATCAACAACCTTGAGCTGTTCTCGCATGTCGCGAACGTGGGAGATGCAAAGAGTCTCGCTATTCACCCCGCTAGTACCACGCATTCGCAACTCAGCGAGGAACAGCAACGTCAGGCCGATGTCGACCCGGGCCTGGTCCGCCTCTCGATCGGGATCGAGCATATCGACGATATCATCGCCGATCTCGAGCGATCGCTCTCGAAGGCTTGAGCGAAGCGTGCGAGTTCGGCTCGCGGTGCGCCGGCCGCTTGCCTCGGCCGGCGCAGGCTGAATATACTGCACGCAATCACTACCGATGGAGGCCCCTGCGGATTGGAACGCAGCTATGATCGCGAAGAAGACGGGCTCCGTTCGAGGAGTCGCGATCTTTCGAAGCGCGTTAGGCAGGCGATTCGCAAAGAGTCATGGGGGCGCACCGTTCTGGGGCTGGCCTGGACCGCCGGGCCGGTCACGTACTTTGCGCTCACCGGCGGATACTATATTAGCTACGGGCAGGCGCCTCCGCCGAACCTGATCATCTACTTCGCGATCTACACCGTGATCGCCGGTTTTTTGGCGATCGCGTTGCGCATCGGGTACCACGTCGTACGCGGCCATGGTGTCGAGACGGCCGAGGAGGCGCTGCGAGAGGTGCTCAGGCAGGTGCCCGACCTCGTGGTGCAGATGCGAAACCGCCTGCTCGAGACCTACGACGAAACGAACCGAACCGTGCTCTCGGCGCATTATCTACTCGAGAGCCCCGACGCCCCGATAGAGGCGGTGCAGCTCGCGGTGTACGATCTCACGCACAGCACGCGTCTCGCGCAGACGGTGCGGGCGATCGAGGTGCTGCGACGCACCGGGCTGCAGGTACGCATCTCGGACATGCAACACTCGGTTGAGGATGAGCTCGAGCAGGCGCTTCACATGCTCGAGCAGAACTCTCCGCGCGTCGCGGACCTGATGGCCGAGCGCTTTCGCGGCGGCGCGCCTACCAAGGCCGAGGGACGCGCGCGGGTGGAAGGCTTCATTGAGCGTACCCTGTTCGCCGGCGAGAACGACGACTACACCTACATGGGGTACGGCGATGTCGAGGAGATGCTGACGCTCCTGTTCGAGATGCTCGTGGGGCGCGAGATACCGCTGTTTCGCTTGCACTACTCGGGTTCCACGCTGTTTCGTGACACAGCGGTACAGGTAGACCGCGCCCGCTATGAGTATCGCCGTGCGGTCTTCATGCGAAACAGCCGCCTGCGTTTGCTCGCCGAAACCCTCAACGACTCGGCCGAGGTGCAACGCGTCGCCGCGACGATTCCCTCGCTGACCTCAATTGCCGATATCGCCGACAACGTCTACCGAGCGATCGAGAGCCTCTACACCGAACTCACCCGGCGCCTCACGCAGCATGCCGCTTCCGCCGAGGACCGCGTCGAGACCCTTCGGCTGCTCGAGCAGTTCCGATCGGTGGTGCGGCTGTATCGTCAGATGTATCGGGCTAATCAGCAAGTTGAGCGCAACTACGCGTATCTGCAGTCGGCCGAGCGGCGCTACAGTCGTTCGCTCTCGCGCAATCGGAGCGAGTTCACGCTCAAGATCCTGCGCCCGGGCAGCATCGGCAGCGGGATTCGCATCGTTCCGCGCTCCATTCAGCTCGAGCCGAGCGAGCGTCACGCGGTTGCGTTGAATCTCGAGCAAGCCTTTCGGTTGTATGTTCGACGATTGCGGGCGGTCACGATTACCGCGGCTCCCGAGCAGATCGCGCAGCGGTTGGCCCGAGCCTGTAAACAGCTCGGGGTGGAGATAGCGCTCGAGCTCGATCGGTATCTGCATCTCAATCGCGCGCATGTGCAGGACGCGATCGAGAACTCGCCGGCACCGGATCTCGCCTCGGTCGACCTTAACCTTGCGACCGAGTACCGCATAGACTGGGCTCGAGCCTCGGTGCGCGAGATCAAAGACTCGAAGGCCGACGCGGTGCACCGGATGGCGCGCTACCTGGTGCTGTTCCACCAGGTCCCGCTGCGCGAAGACGATATACGGGTCCTAACCGAGGAGTTCGACGCCGATCCGAACATTCTGCGACAGATTCAGCCCGAGCCGGACCGCGACGTCTCGGCCGTGCTCGGTTCTCCACAGCCGCAGCTGTTGAGCCTACCGCCGCCGAGTCGCCGACACACCGCCTTAATCGAGCGTCTAGAGCGCGTCCTCGCCCGCTGAGCCGCGGCGGCGCATGAAACCTGCAGGGGCGGGTAGTTCTCCGGCCGCCGGCTCTTCGCCTGCCGCAATCCCGCCGCCCAGCGCGCCCCGCAGCTCGCCTGCCGCAATCCCGCCGCCCAGCGCGCCCCGCAGCTCGCCTGCCGCAATCCCGCCGCCCAGCGCGCCCCGCAGCTCGCCGCGCAGCTCGCCGCGCAGCTCGCCGCCCAGCGCGCCACGAGGCCGTGGTTGTCATCACACCAAGGACGTACTATAACTACCCTAATGGCTCAGTTCAGCAACAAGAGGGAATACCTCGAGTCGCTCGAGCGCCGCGCGGCTTTGCCCGCCGGGTTTCGGTCTGCCGTGACGGAACTCGAGTTTATCGCGCCGGAGATGCGGCCCGAGGACGCTATGTCGATGCGCCTCGCCACCGTTGTGGCCGACGAACCGCTCAGCTCGCACGCCGGTGTGTTCACTCGCAACCGTTTCCCCGGTGCACCGGTGGTGATCGCTCGCGAGCGCCTGCGGGGCAGTCGCGTGCAGGCGTTGCTCATGAACAACAAGGTGGCGAACGTGGGCGCGCCGAACGGCACTGCAGATGCCGAAGCGGTTCTCGCGGCGCTCGCCCGGCATCTCGGAATCGCGCCGGAGTCCGTGCTGCCGGCCTCCACCGGCGTGATCGGGTGGTCCTTGCCGGTACGCGAGATGACCGAAGCCGTTCCGGCGCTGTGCGAGCGCCTCCAACAAGGCTCGTTGCTGCCGGTGGCTGAGGCGATCATGACGACCGACGCCTTTGCGAAGCTACGCTCGGTTGAGCTAGGCGACGGACGTATCGTGGCGATTGCCAAGGGTGCCGGGATGATTGAGCCCAACATGGCGACGATGCTCGCGTTCTTTTTCACCGACCTCGCGATTCCGCGCTCCACGCTTCAGGCGCTGTTGGAGGAAACCTGCGATCTGAGCTTCAACCGCATCTCGGTGGATGGAGACCAAAGCACCAGCGATATGGCGCTGATGATGGCGTCGGGGCGCCACGCGGCGCCTTCCGAAAGCGAGCTACGAGCCGCGATGATTGAGCTTGGGCAGGGGCTGGCGGAGGATATCGTTCGAAACGGTGAGGGCACCGGCCATGTGATCCGTGTCTCGGTAGAACAGGCGCGTGACGAATCTGAGGCGGTGATTCTGGGGAAGAGCGTGATAAACTCTCCTTTGGTAAAGGCCGCGATCTATGGAAACGACCCGAATGTAGGGCGGATCGTCGCCGCGCTCGGCGATTGCGCCGGCAGCCATGATATCGAGCTCGACCCGGGCCGCCTCTCGGTGTTTATCGCCGGCGAGCAAGTTCTGGCCGGGGGCCGGTTTAGATTAGACGCCGCGAAGGAACGCCGCTTGTCGGAGTATCTAGAGCGCAACGCGCAGAGCACTCAGGCGCTGGGGTACCCCGAGCACGATCGGCGCGTAGAGATCACGGTTTCGTGCGGAGTGGGAGCGTTCCACGCCGAGGTGCTGGGCTCCGACCTATCGTATGACTACGTCCGCGAGAATGCCGATTACCGTAGCTAGAAAACAAATTGGAGTGAGAACGTATGGACAGATCCGCCGAGACGAAAGGAGCGCGGCTCGATTGGGATATCAAAGAAGCGGGAACCATCATCAAGAATGCCAAGGATGAGATCGCGCGGCGCGTAGTCGGGCAGCAAAGCATGATCAGCGGGATGCTGATGGGGATTCTTGCCGGGGGGCATGTGCTGCTCGAAGGAGTTCCGGGTCTCGCGAAGACGCTCGCGATCAAGTCGCTTGCCGAGGTTGTGGATGCCGAGTTCACTCGGATTCAGTTCACCCCCGATCTGCTTCCTGCGGACCTGATCGGAACCTTGATCTATCGCCAGCAAACCGGTGAGTTCGTCCCGCGCAAGGGCCCGATCTTCTCGAACGTCATTCTTGCGGACGAGATTAACCGCGCCCCCGCGAAGGTGCAGTCGGCGATGCTGCAAGCGATGGAGGAGCGCCAGGTCACGATCGGCGATACCACCTATCAGCTGAGCGAGCCATTCTTCGTTATGGCTACTCAGAATCCTATCGAGCAGGAAGGAACATATCCGCTGCCGGAGGCGCAGCTCGACCGTTTTCTCCTCAAACTCTCGATCGAGTATCCCAGCCCCGAGGAGGAGCTGAGCATTCTGAGGCGCGTTGGTGTGCCTCAGAGTATCAAGCTCAAGCCGGTGCTGTTTCGCTCCGAGATCAAACGGCTGCGCGAGATCGCGGCGTCGGTGAGTGTCGATGAGCGCATCGAGGAGTACATCGTTTCGTTGGTTACCGCCTCACGCCTCGACAACCGCAGCATCAACTCGTACGCGCGCTACATTGAGTTCGGCGCTTCTCCGCGTGCCACGATCTACCTCTATCGCTGTGCGAAAGTACACGCGTTGCTCGAGGGCCGCGGATTTGTGGTGCCGGAGGACGTGAAGGCTGTTGCACCCGAGGTTCTGCGGCACCGCGTGATTCTCTCGTACGAGGCCGAGAGCGAAGAACTTACCCCGGACGACATCATCGACAGTATGCTACAAAGCGTTCCTGTACCGTAGCGGAAGACATGCCGAAGCGAGACCGCGCACGCTATCTTTCCAACGCCCGCAAACTGCAGCTCATCTCTACCAAGCTGGTCGAGGACCTGCTTGCGGGCAACTACCGCTCAGTCTTCAAGGGCCCCGGCATCGAGTTCGACGAGGTGCGCGAGTACGTCGACGGCGACGATGCGCGCTTGATCGATTGGAACGTAAGCTCACGGCTCGGGGCCGCCTACACCAAGACGTTCCGGGAGGAGCGCGAGCTCACGCTGTTTCTCATCGTAGACCTCTCGGCTTCGCTTCGCAGCGGCGGAAGCGCCGAAGGACGCCCCGAGATCGAGCGGCTACTGTTTGCACTCTTAACCTTTGCTGCGGTACAGAACAACGACCGAGTCGGTGCGCTGTTTTTTACCGATCGCATTGAGAACTGGGTCCCTCCGATGAAGGGTAAGAAGCACGCACTCCGACTGCTGCAGGATATGCTGACCTTTCGGCCTCGGGGAACCGGGTCGGATATCTCGGCGGCGTTGCGAACCGCGGTCGAGACACAGAAGCGGCGTGGAATCTGCGTAGTGTTGTCGGACTTCAAGACCGCCGGCTACTATCGCGAGCTGAGCATGCTCGCGAAGCGACACGACGTGATCGCGGTGCGTATTACCGATCCGATCGACGATGTCTATCCCCAGACCGGAATGCTTCGGCTCGAGGATCCCGAGACTGGGGCAACGATTCTTGCCGGCGGTTCCACGAAACATTTTCGGCGCCAGTACCGAGAGTTCTGGGAGGTGCAGCGCCGACAGTGGGTGCGTGAGTGTCGGCGACGGGGTGTCGCAACTCTGGAGGTGCGAACCGACGACGACCCGGCGGCCCGATTGGTAGAGTTTTTTCGCAGGAGAAAGCGGTGAAGCGGATGGTGCTGGTGTGCGCCGTGTGTATCGCGACCGTAGTCGCGGTCGGCGCCCAGGAAGACTATCGCATTACGCAATCGATAACGCTGCCGCAGACCTCGTATGTCGGCGACCGTGTGGAGTTGCGGGTCTCGATACGGCCTGCGGACGCGGTCTCGATTACCGAGCCGAGCTCGTTACCCGAGGCACCGTGGGCCGAGTTTCACGATCTCAGTATCTTTCCACAGGGCAACGAGTATGAGCTGCGGGTAGCGCTCACACCGTACCAGCCGGGAACCTTGACGCTGCCGGCGATAGATCTCGGCGGGATAGAGGTGCGCGAACTCAATCTACACGTTTCTTCGGTGCTCGAGGGCGCCGATACCGAACCTGCTCCGCCTCACCGCCAAGCGGTGCTCCCTTACACGCGCATCACCTTCGCCGCGGCGGCGGCGTTGCTGCTGCTGGTGCCGTTCGGTGCGCTCGCCGGCGCGCGGTGGGGGAGGAAGCAACTCGAGCGCATCCTTGTCGGTTACCGCTCCGGCAAGCCGTACCGTCGCGTTCTCAAGGCGTTACGAGCGCTCGAGGGGCGCATCGAGGAGCTCGAGCCCCGTAGCTTTTATATCGAGTTGATGCAGGAGCTCAGAGCCTACTTCTCCGAGAAACTCCACCGCGACCTCATGTCTGCAACGAGCTCCGAACTCGGCAGTCACCTTCGTAGGCTCATCTTAGATCTGGACGATCGGGAGCAGCTGATACAGCTGTTTCACTCCGCCGACCTGGTGAAGTTCGCTTCGCGCAGTTCACGGCTCGGAGAGCGACGCGCACATCTCGAGCTGGTGCGCCGCGTTCTTGAGAGGATCGAGCACGATACGCAGCGCGCGGCCGAGAAAGAATCGACGGAGGAACCGCGACGTGTGGGTGCTTGAGTATCCTACTGCGCTGCTACTGCTTCTTCTGCTGCCGCCCGCGATATACCTGAAGCACTTCTGGTCGCAGCGCGGGGGCAGAATCCGCTTTCCGTTCGCGATCTACAACGGGACGGGGTTTCGCCCAAAGGTGTGGCGCGTGCGCCTCGCGAACGCGATCGCGGTGATGATGTTCTGGACCGGTCTTGTTGCGCTCATCGTTGCGCTTGCCGGACCGGCACAGGTTTCACGACAGCCGGTGCATCTCACTCGTGGAATCGATATCATGGTGGTGCTCGACGAGTCGCCGACTATGGCGGCGCAGGACTTCCAGCCGGAAAACCGGCTGGAGGCGGCCAAGGACGTTGTTCGGCGCTTCGTGCGACGAAGAGAGAACGATCCCGTCGGACTCGTGAGTTTCGCGAAGGAGGCCGCGCTGCGGGTGCCGCCCACCACCGACCATGATCATGTCCTTCAGGCGCTCGATCAAGTGCGCATCATGGAGCTCGGTGACGGAACCGCGATCGGACTGGGACTGGCCGTCGGCGCGCTGCATCTCGAGGCCGGGCAAGCGACCGAGCGTGTTATGATTCTGCTGACCGACGGGAAGAACAATGCCGGGGAGATATCGCCCGAAGCTGCCGCCGAGATCGCTGCCGACCTCGGGATCAGAATCTACACAATCGGCGTAGGGCGTGAAGGTGAGACTCCGATCGAATTCGAGGATCCCGAGAGCGGGGTGATGTATCGCGGTACCGTGGTTGAGGCCTTCGATGAGGAGCAGTTGCGGCGGCTGGCCGATCTTACCGGTGGATCGTATTTTCACGCCACCGGCGCGGCGGCACTCGAATCGATACTGCAATCGATCGACAGCATCGAGACTGTTGAGCGGCGAACGCGCGTCGAGGTGCAGAGCGAGCCGTTGCACAGGCAGGTCGCGAGTTTCGGAGCATTGTTGTTACTTCTGGAGTTTGCTCTGCGAGCTCTGGTGCTGAAGGAGATTCTATGACGGTCACGCATCCTGAGGTGTTCTGGCTCTTCGTGATCGTGGCGATCATGATTCCGGCTCTCGTTTGGACGTATCGCCGTGGACGACGCGACCTCAAGCGTCTCGGTAGCGAAGTGTGGTCACGAGAGCTGGCGAATGTATATCTTGTGAAGTCGTTCTTCCGCGGCGTGTGCACGGTCCTGTTCTTCTCCTTTGTGATTCTGAGCCTGGCGGGGTTCTACTGGGGTCGACGCCCCATTGAAGAGGACCGCAGCGGCATCGAGATTGTGTTCGCGATCGACGTATCGCTCAGCATGCTCGCCGAGGATATCGGCCCGAACCGCCTCGAGCGCGGCAAGGATATCGTGCGCTCGGTTGTGCAGGACTTCCCGGAGTCGCGCTTCGCGGTAGTGGCGTTCGGGGGGCGCGCGGTTCCGGTTCTGCCGATGACCGAGGACGGGTACGCGGTGCAGTCGCTTCTTTCGGTGCTCTCGCCCGAAACGCTCACCGCGCCCGGCACCGATATCGAGCGTGCCGTCGAGTCGGCGCTCGACACCTTCCCCGAAGGGTCGGCTCGTCATCAAGCAATTGTGCTGATCTCGGACGGCGAGTATCATAGCGGTAACCCGAGCCGTGCGGCGCGCTCGGCGGCCGCGCGTGGCATACCGATCTTTAGCATTACCACGGGGTTGGAGCAAGGCGCCGTTATCCCGTTGACGGGCGGGGGCGCAGCCGAGACGCACGACGGCGAAGTGATTTACACAAGCGCCGATCAGAGCGCGATGCGGCGCGTAGCCGAAGCTACCGACGGGCTGCATCTGCAGGCCGGTGAAGGCGAGGTGTTCTCGAAGCTGCGTGAGGGGCTGGGAGGGCACACGGAGCGGCGAGATCGTGACGGGTTCCGGCTTGCCTCTGTTCCCCGATATCGCTTCTTCTTGGCGCCGGCGCTCCTATTTCTCGTCTTAGAGAACGCGTTGCGGATTGTACGCTGGCGGAGGATCCTATAATGGCTGCGGCAGCAAAAGGGTTCAAGCTGCCTGCGATCATAGCAGCCGCGATCGCGCTGCTTGGGGGCTGCGAAGCGGTGGTACCGCAGCTTGCGGTCGTTCAGGCAAACTACGCATTTGGGCGTGGACAGTATCAAGACGCGATCGTGCGATACTTCGATATCATCGAGAGCGAAGACTATCGCGCCTACGTGGCGTATAATCTCGCGAATGCGTACCATGCGCTCGGCGAGAGCGAGGCGGCTCTGGAGTTATGGGACGAGGCCGAGCAGGGCGAGCACGAGGAACTGTCGTTCGGCATTCGCTTCAACCGGGGTTTGTTATTCTACGAGCAAGGGCGCTATCGGCAAGCGTACGACGAGTTTCGCGCCGCTCTAACGATCGAAAGCGGCAGCCTCGAGGCTAAACGCAATCTGGAGCTGGCGTTTCAGAGAATACAGGCCGGCGCCGGCATAGATCAGGTAGAGCGGGTTGAGCGTGACGGCGATCACGAACCGAGCGCAGAAACGAGTCGTGTGCTGGAGTACATCCGACGACGGGAGGACGGCAGGTGGTTTGCCACCGAAACACCGGAGCTCGAAGAGGTAGAGCTCTACTGGTAATCACAGCTCTCACGGTATTCCTCTTGTCGACCGCAGCGCTCGGTTTCTCGGAGGAGGACCCTGCGCGGTTGAGGGTGGAGCTATCCGATACTCCGCCGAGCCCCGGCAGCCGGATCACGCTCGAGGTCGTTGTTCCGACGAATCTTGAGTCCGACGAGATCGAGATCGCCGGTCTGGATCTGCCGGATATCGTGGCTCCAAACCCCAACACCGTGATCGAAACGGGGCTTTCGCTGCCCGGGCGGGGATTTGCAGGTCGCGCCGCGCGGGTACGCATCGAAGGGCAGGCTGCGCGTCCCGGGCGAGCCGTTCTGGAGTCTTTTCGCATACATGCCGGTGAAGAGGTGTTCGAGACCGAGCCGCAGGTGCTCGAGGTTTCGGTGGCGGGGGCTTCCGATGAGGTACCGTTTGGCGTGTCGTGGCGTGTCGGTCGTGAAGAACTGTACCAAAACGAAGTCGTCCCGATCTCGCTGGTGATCGAGAATGCCGAGGAGTACGTCTTCCCCGACTCCCTCGAAGTCCCGAGTCCGGAGGAAGGCGAGTTCGTCGAGGTTCAGGCCTTCGAAGAGATCGAGCGTCGCGAGGTCGGCAATCGTACCTTGTTCACGATTCCGATTGCACGCTTTCTCTACACCGTCGATAGGGCCGGCTCGGTTGAGTTGCCGCAAGCGCGGGTGCAGGCCGGAGCGTTCGACGAGCTCACTCGTGCGAAAGAGCTCACCCTACGCGAACTGCCGGAAGAGGTGCGCGGTAGCAATGCGGTCGGTGTCTTCGAGTATGACGCCGACCTCGAGGATGACCGCATCGCCGAGGGGGACTCTACCGTTCTCACCCTGCGGGTACGCGGACGGGGGAATCTTGAGACGCTTCAGATCCCGTCGCTGGAGTCCGACGAGTTTGTGGTCACGGAGCTGGAAGAAACCCACGACATAGCCGCTGAGGCGGCCGGTTTCGTCGGAACGCGTGAGCTGCGATATCGCGTGACCCCGCGCTCTACCGGCGTGCACTCGATTCGGCTGCCGGAGTTCGTGTGGCTCGATCCGGAACTCGGCGGTACGCAGCGAGGACGGCCCGCGGCTCCGGCACTGCAGGTTGAACAGGCCGAGACCGCAGGTGTCGGCGGGGGCGAAGAAGGAGAGGCGCTCGCGGTTCTTGATCTCGAGGGTATTCGGCGAATCGAGCCCGCGAACTACTACCGACGCGCCGAGACCTACCTCTGGTTGCTACCGGGCATCATCGTGGTGTTGCTGGGGGTGTCCGGCGTTTTGCCGACGCGGGGCGGAGCACCGGCTGTTGTGCTTGTGCTGCTCCTGGCGGCTACGGCCTCCGAGGCGTTCCCGGAGGACCGTGTTACGCGCGCGATCGAGATGCAGCGTGCCGGTTCGCATGCCGAGGCGCTCGAGATCTACGACCAAGTCTTGCAGGAACGCCCCGACAGCCCCGGCCTGTTGTATAACTCCGCGCTTGCGTTGTACAACGAAGGCGCCGTAGCTGAAGCCGTATATCGGTTGCGCCGCGCGCTTCGTGCTAACGCCCGTGCCCCCGAGATCGGTACGGCGCTCGCTCATCTCGAGGCCAGGCTCGGACTCGAGCAACAACCGGAGCCGTCGCGTCTACCGCATCCCGATGTATTTGTGATCGCGGCGCTGGTGTTGGTAAACCTGTTGTGCCTGGTCGCGGTGTTTGCAAAACGCCGGTTCCGGGGAGCAACCGTGGTGATTATTGCGGTGTTCGCGGTGGTGTTGACGCTCGCGTCGGCGGGATTCGCGCTCGCGAGCGTTCGTGCCTCCAGGATGCCGGTAGCGATCGTGGGGCCTGAGACCGCGGTTCTCCGTCGTATACCGGACGCCGATGCGGATGCATGGCTGCGGCTTGAGGGCGGTACCGCGGTGCAGGTTCTCGTGAGGCATCGCGATTTCCAGCTGGTGCGAACCGGGTACGGTGTGGAGGGGTGGCTGAGCGGCGAGGCGGTGGTCGGCACAATCGGGGAGCCGCCGCCGATTCGAAAAACCCGGGAGTAGCGCTATGGATTTTGAGCGGATTCTTCAAGAGTGGGAGGCGAGCCGTCGACAACGCTCCGAACCGGAGCGCCGGCGATCGCAGCGCTATGCACTCGAGCAATGGATAGATCGCTATCCGCCGGAGCCCGGAGAGGCCGATCCTGAGCTCTATGTCGAGCTCGATGATGAGCAGGGCGGAGATCCCTCCGGTCGACGCGCCGGACGGAGGCTCGCGGTGGAGGCCGAGCTCGATCTCCACGGATACACCATAGAACAGGCCGCAGCTGCGCTTGAGCAGTTCATCCGGCAGTCACTCGAGACCGGCGTGCGAAAAGTGCTCGTGATTCACGGGAAAGGCAAGCACTCTTCCGACAAAGCGGTCTTGCCTGAGTTCGTTCGGTCTTTCCTGCAGGCTCACTCGGCAATAGGCGAGATCGGCACGCCGAAGCGAAGCGAAGGCGGATCGGGAGCTACCTGGGCAATTGTAAGAGGCTACCGTTCGCGGTAAATGATACGTCCGCGAGTGAGGTCGTACGGAGAGAGCGCCACCTTCACCTTGTCGCCCGGCACAATTCGGATGTAATGCTTTCGCATTTTGCCCGAGAGATGCGTGAGTATGGTATGACCGTTCTTGAGTTCAACACGAAACATGGTGTTCGGCAGAGATTCCTTAACGATACCTTCAACTTCAATGGCCTCTTCTTTCGCCACAGCTCCTCCTCGCCATAGATACAACGTGATGCAACTGACCGAGTAAACACTACATGAACCGGACTAGGCTGTCAACTGTTGCGCCGGCCGGCGCCAAGACGGTCGGCTGCAACGAACCCGAGCACTGCGGCGCCCAAGCCGGTGAGCCCCGAGAGAGGCGAAGCAATGCCGGGCCACAGCGCAAGGCTCGATCCCAGCACAAGCCCCAGAATCGCGGCGTACGACGGAGCAGGGAAGCGTTTCAAAACGAAGGTGACGAGCTTCGCGGTGGCTACGATGCCGAACGCAGTGCCGGTGAGGAAGGCCGCGAGTAACGCAATATTGAGCTCACGGATCGCGGCGATAAAGGTCGAGTACATCCCGATCAGCAGGAGCAAGAACGAGCCCGAGACTCCGGGCACCACCATCGCGGTTGCGCTCACGATCCCGGTTCCAAACAGCTGAACAAGCGTCGCGAGCGTCAGCTCTCGCAGCGGCTCACCGACGGGAGGGCGATCGGCCAACGCCATCGCGACTGTAAGCGCGAGCGTGACGAGAAACGGTGAAAGCGCGACGGGGTGCGGGCGGCCTCGCAACGCCCGCCTCGCGAGAAACGGCACGCTTCCGAGAATCAAACCAAGGAAGAATAGCATCGTCTGTTCGGGTAGCTGTTCGAGAAGCATGCCGATCAGGTGTGCAAAACCCACCGCGCCAAGCAGCACTCCGAGAACAACCGGTGCGAGAAAACGCAGGTTGCTGCGCCAGCCACCGTACGCGGTGAAAAAGCCGCTGATTCGGGCGAGCAACGGTTCGTAGATTCCGGTCACGACCGCGATTGTGCCGCCGCTGATCCCGGGGATGATGTTGGCGACTCCGATCAAACAACCGGTGACGACCTTGCGACCGAGCGCACGAGAGCGCGGTGAGTTGAGCCGGCTCAACTCGAGAACCCGTTGCAACACGCTTGTCGTTCCTCCCAGGTTGTACTTATCATGTTTGCCACGAGCCGCGCAATTGTCCGCGCAATTGTCCGCGCAATTGTCCGCGCAATTGTCCGCGCAATTGTCCGGCAGCGGCGTTTCGGAAAAGGAGGGCGGAAAGTGCGATATCGAACACTAGGCAACACAGGGCTTGAGCTTTCGGTGGTGGGTCTCGGTGCGTGGGCGATCGGGGGGGCCGGATATGCTTTCGGGTGGGGGCCGCAGGACGACAAGGACTCGATCGCGACGATACACGCCGCGCTGGACGGCGGTGTGAACTGGATAGATACCGCGCCGGTGTACGGCCTCGGCCACTCGGAAGAGATTGTCGGTCGCGCGATCGCGCAGACGAGCACCCGGCCGATTATCTCGAGCAAATGTGGTCTTGTCTGGAAGCCCGGTACCAGCAAGGTGCGTAACGAGCTTTCGGCCGAGAGCGTACGCGCAGAGTGTGAGGCGAGCCTGAAACGAGTTGGGCTCGAGACGATAGACATCTATCACATTCATTGGCCGATCCCCGACGAGCGGATCGAGGAGGCCTGGGAAGCGATCGCGGGATTGATACACGCGGGAAAAATACGGTTCGGCGCGGTATCGAACTTTTCACGATCTCAGCTCGAACGGGTCGAGAGCATTCATCCGGTTTCGGCGTTACAACCTCCTTACAGTATGCTCGAGCGCTCGATCGAGAACGAGCAGCTGCCGTACTGTCGCGAGCGAGGCATAGGCGTTTTGAGCTACAGTCCGATGCAAAACGGGCTTCTCAGCGGCAAAGTTACCCCGGAATGGGTTGCGTCGTTGCCGAAGAGCGACTGGCGCAAGCGAAATCGGCAGTTCAACTCGCCGGTGCTCGAAGCCAACCTCGAGTTGGTTACGCGTCTCGCCGCTATCGCGCGCGAGTCGGGAGCCGGTCCGGCACAGCTCGCGATAGCGTGGGTGCTGCGCAATCCGGCGATCACTGCCGCGATCGTCGGGGCTCGACGGCCCGATCAGATCATCGAGACCGTGCGCGCGGCCGACCTCGAGCTCGACGACGATACGGTGCGACGGATCGCGGAGCTGATCGCGGAGCGCGACGCCGTTGTGGAGACCGCCGAAGGCTGAAGAGCGACAGAACTACAGGACTACGGAAATGGGTGTACACAAACTTGACGACCGTTACTTATCTAGCGCACCTTTAATGAGACCCGCTGCCGGCGAGACCAGGCCGATACTCGAGAAGCCGGAACCTGCGGAAAGGAGACATAACGGTATGGTGGCTATAACACGAAAGTATGTGCTGGTGCTCGTTTTGATGATTGTGCTGCTGCCCGGCAGCCTGTTCGCGCGTGGGGGCGCCGAGGAGCCCGCTCCGGAGAAGGGACCGGTAGTGGTCGCCTCAAAGATCGATACCGAGGGTGCGCTTCTCGGTAGCATGATCGTGCAGCTACTCCGCGCCGACGGTTTCGAGGTTGTAGACCGCACGCAGTTCGGTCCGACCGATGTGATTCGCCGCGCGATCATCAACGATGAGATCGATATATACCCCGAATACACCGGGAACGGCGGGTTCTTTTTCGAAGGAACCGACAGCGGCGTCTGGCGCGACGCCGAAACCGCCTACGAAACGGTTCGCGACCTCGATCTGGAAGAGAACAACATCGTTTGGCTCCGTCCTGCTCCGGCTAACAACACCTGGGCCATCGCGATCCGCGAAGACCTCGCCGAGCAGGAGCGGATCACCGATCTCGAAGAGTTGGCGGCATACCTCGAGCGTGGCGGCAGCTTCCGCCTCGCCGGGAGCGAGGAGTTTGTCAGCCGAGACGACGCGCTGCCGGCCTTCGAGGATGAGTACGGTTTCTCGCTCGACAGCGATCAGCTTCTGGTGCTCTCCGGGGGCGACACCGCGGTTACCGCGCAGGCCGCCGCGCGGGGCACCGACGGTGTGAACGCGGCGATGGCCTACGGAACCGATGGGCAGCTCGCGGCGCTCGGACTCGTGGTGTTGGAAGATACGCGGGGCGTGCAGCCGGTTTACGAACCGGCTCCGATCCTGAGGGCCGATATTCACGAGAGCTACCCCGAGATCGAGGAGATCCTGTCCCCGGTCTTCGCAACCTTGACCCTCACGACGCTTCAGGAGTTGAACTCCAAGATCGCGGTTGAGGGGCAAGATGCCGAGCAGGTTGCCGGCGATTACCTGCGCGAACAAGGCTTTCTTCAGTGAACACTCCGGACGACGGCCGCGACACACCGGAGAAAACAACCTTATTTGCAGCGGTCCTCGGGGCCGCTGCGTTGTTTCGGCCGTTATACGCATTCAAAGAGAACCGGGTGGCGCTCGGCGATCCGGTGAGCTTGTTTGGGGCGGGTGTGCCGTGGGGCGTTTTCGTTATTACAGCGGGGTTGGGAGCGGCGGCGGTGCTGGCGTTCGCTCCGCAGCGCAGCTCGATACGGTGGGCGAAGATCGCAACCGGGCTTGTGTTGGTGATCGCGCTCGTAGTGACGCTCGGAGCCGGCGGCGATCTCGCGATACGGGGTGAGGAGTTTGGGCGTGTCACCCCCTCGTCCGGGTTCTGGGTGATCCTGCTCGCCGGGTTCATCATCGTTCAAGGGTCGCTGCGAGGCGCGGAGGCCCCTGAAGCGCTGAAGGTGCTGGTGGGACTACTCCCGCTCGCGGTGGCGGTGGGGCTCCTCGCGGCAGGACGGCTCGACAGCCTCGCCCCGGTGCAGGAGTACTACAACCGTGAGGCCCGTTTCGCGAGCGAGCTCGGCGCTCACGTGCGGCTCGCCGGCGCAGCGGTGAGCGCGGCTACGCTCATCGGCGTGCCGCTCGGCGTGCTCGCGTACCGCAAGCGCACGGCGGAACGCCCGGTCTTCGCGCTGATAAACGGTATCCAAACCATTCCAAGTTTGGCGTTGTTTGGGCTGATGATCGCTCCGCTCGCGTTTCTGTCGCGAGAGTTCCCGGTTTTGCGGAGTCTCGGGATCCGTGGAATCGGAAACGCACCGGCGCTGATCGCGTTAACGCTGTACGCGCTTCTCCCGATCGTTCGCAACGCCTATACCAGCCTCGCGGTGATTCGCGGCTCGGTGGTCGATGCGGGCAAAGGAATGGGAATGAGCCGCGGGCAGATGTTTCGATACATCGAGGTTCCTATCGCGGTTCCCATTATTCTCAGCGGCATCAGAGTCTCGACGGTGCAGGCGGTCGGCAACACCGCGGTCGCGGCGTTGATCGGCGCCGGGGGGCTTGGGGCGTTTGTGTTCCAGGGGCTCGGACAGGGGGCGCCCGACCTTGTCGTGATGGGCGTCATCCCGATCGTGTTACTCTCGGTGTTTGTGGACCGCGGACTAGCGGTCGTTATCAGGGCCTTGACGCCTCAGGGGCTCAAGGAGGCGCCGTCATGATCGAGTTTCGTGATGTGGTGAAGCGCTACGGTGCGCAACTCGCGGTGAATCATGTGTCGTTTACCATCCCCGAGGGCGAGGTTTGCGTCTTGATCGGCCCTTCGGGCTGTGGGAAGACCACGAGTCTTAAGTTGGTCAATCGGATGCTCGAACCTACCGCAGGCGAGATCCTGCTCGAGGACCGCTCGGTCGCGAGCATTCCGCCGGAGGAGCTGCGACGGGGAATCGGGTACGTCATCCAGAGTGTGGGGCTGTTCCCGCACATGAGTGTCGCCGAGAACATCGGTATCGTTCCGCGCCTCCTGAAATGGGAGCGCCCGCGTCGTGAACGCCGCACCGACGAGCTTCTTGATCTTATCGGGCTCGAGCCGGAACGGTATCGCGAGAAATACCCGGCCCAGCTCTCCGGGGGCGAAGCGCAGCGAATCGGCGTTGCGCGGGCCTTAGCGGCGGATCCTCCGGTTCTGTTGATGGATGAGCCGTTCGGCGCGGTTGATCCGCTTAACCGGGAGGTTCTTCAGCTCGAGTTTGCTGCGCTGCAGCGCAAGTTGCGAAAGACGGTGGTGTTCGTCACGCACGACCTCGACGAAGCCATACGGCTCGGGGATACCATCGTGATCATGAGAGAAGGCGGGATCGTGCAGCGCGGAGCGCCGGCCGAGATTCTCGCGAACCCGGCCGACGAGTTCGTGCGCCGCTTCGTCGGGACCGACCGCGCGCTCAAGCGACTGGCCTGCTTCGAGGTTGCCGAGCATATGCAGATCGCGAACACGGTTTCGCGGCGCGAGGCCGAGGATCGTGGACGTGAGCCCAACGGCGATGGCCGTGAACATCCGGTGCTCTGGGTTACCGACGACCATAATGCGCTCGTCGGTATGCTCGAGCCCGATCCCGACCACGACTCACGGCTTGCCTACCGGCCGTACGTGACGCTGCACCCCGAAGAGGTGGGCGTGCACCCGCCGGCCTCGTTGCGCGAAGCCTTGTCGCGTATTCTCGGGCAAGGGTTGCGCGCCGCGCCGGTTGTCGATGAGCACGGCACGCTGCTGGGAGAGGTTCGTCTCAGCGATATTGAAGAACTCAATCAGAAGGGCATCGCGCGGTGAGTGTGAGTTCGAGTGTCTCGCGCGATCTGTCCGCGCCGGCGGTTCTGCGCTCGGCGGTTCTTCCGACGGCGTTTGCGGCGGCGTTTGTTGTGTTTGTCTGGAACGAGGCCGCTCGCGAGATGTTGTTGCAGCTGCTGTTTCCGGGCCGGTTCAGTTATATCTACGAGCGGGTGAGCTTGGCGCGCCTGTTCGGCCAACATGTTGCGTTGGTAGCGATCTCGAGCACGCTCGCAGCGGTGGTCGGCATTACGCTTGGGGTGTTCGTAACGCGCCCGATCGGGCGCGATTTTCACCCCATAGTGCAGGATGTGAGCTCGGTGGCGCAAACCTTTCCTCCGGTCGCGGTGCTTGCGCTCGCGGTGCCGGCGATTGGGTTCGGGTTTGCTCCTTCAATCGTCGCGCTGTTTGTGTACAGCATTCTCCCGATACTGAACAACACAATCTCAGGGCTGGACTCGGTTGATCCGGCGGCAGTTGAGGCTTCGCGTGGGGTGGGTATGAAGCGCTGTCAGATTCTGCTATTGACCGAGCTTCCGCTGGCTGCGCGTGTCATCGCAGCCGGGGTGCGCACATCGGTCGTGATCAATGTGGGCACCGCCACGGTAGGTGCGGTTGTCGGTGCCGGAGGGCTCGGTACGATCATCGTCTCGGGCTTGGTGCGCGACAACTCCGCGTACGTATTCTCGGGAGCGATCAGCGCGGCGTTCTTGGCGTTCAGCCTCGATTTCGTGATCGGTCGAGTTCAGTCGCGTTTCTACGACGCGCGCGGCGGCTGATTGGCGCAGCGGCTGATTGGCGCGGCGCAGTCCTTAAACGGCGGCATCTGGGCAGCCGGGTTCAAGTGGCCGTCTATCGCTTCCGCGCCGGCTATCTCAGGCTTCGGTGTCGACGTTTTGCCCGCGGGCCGGGTCTTCGGCGGGTTCGGCCGGTTGCTCGGCAACCTGCGCCTCGGTTTCCGCCGGTTCTTGCTGCGTCTCACTGCCCGGGACGCTATACTCGAGAGGAGGCAGCGAAGCATCTATTCGTGCTACGTCCATATCACCCTCCTGATACCCCTAGCATACTGCCGGCGATCGGAAAGGTCAAATCGTGGCTGTTCGCTGTCCGCTCCACGCGCGTCCGCTCCACGCGCGTCCGCCGTAACTCGAGGCGCGAGGGGCAAGGCCGCGCAAGGCCGGGTGCAGCTTGCCGAGCGGTGGAGGTTGTGGGTATCATGAGCCGCACTACGGGCCGGCCGCGGCATTTGACGGCGGCGCGGTCTTATATTAAATTATAGCTATATAGACACACATCGTTGGGAGAACTACGCATGTCGAACACAATTGAGAACGTGATTATCATCGGCTCCGGTCCGGCCGGGCACACCGCGGCGGTATATGCGGCACGCGCCGACCTCGAACCGCTGATGTACGAAGGCTTTATGGCGGGAAACGTCGCCGCCGGCGGCCAGCTAACCACTACAACCGATGTTGAGAACTACCCCGGGTTTCCCGAGGGAATTCAGGGCCCGCAGCTCATGGACGAGATGCGTAAGCAGTCGAAACGCTTCGGGACGCGAATCAAGACCGAGACCGTAGCACAGGTCGACCTCTCGCGGCGACCGTTCCGGATCCGGACCGAGTCCGGAGACGAGGTGCAGGCCAGGAGCGTGATTATCGCAACCGGCGCAACCGCCAAGACGCTCGATCTACCCGGCGTCTCGCGCTTGTGGCAGAAAGGCATCTCCGCGTGCGCGATCTGTGACGGCGCGCTTCCGCTCTTTCGAAACAAGCCGCTTGTGGTTATCGGCGGTGGCGACTCGGCCTGCGAAGAGGCGCTGTATCTTTCAAAGTTCGGTAGTGAGGTTCATATGCTGGTCCGTCGCGATCAGATGCGCGCTTCGCGCATTATGCAGCAGCGCGTTCAAGACAACGACAAAATAACGGTGCATTGGAACACGCTGCCGGTGGAGGTGCTCGGCGACGAGCTCGTGAGCGGTGTGCGAGTGAAGGACAAGCACAGCGGTGAGCAGCGCGACATCACGGCCGGCGGCTTGTTTTTCGCGATCGGGCACCAACCGAATACCGCGTTTCTCGAAGGCCAGCTCGAGAGCGATGAGGTGGGCTATCTGATCACCGAACCGGACTCCACTCGAACCTCGGTGGAGGGCGTGTTCGCGGCCGGCGATGTCAAGGATCACGTCTTTCGGCAGGCCGTCACCGCCGCCGGTTCCGGCTGCATGGCGGCAATAGAGGCGGAGCGCTGGCTCGCCGAGCAATCCGACTGACGTTCGAATGAAGTAATCGAATGAAGCAGCTTTTGTGGCAGCTTCGGGCGGCGTAGTTGTACAGTTTAAGACATTGCTTTACACTGCCCGCATGTCGCAGCGCTTACAGGGCTTCATTTTTGATCTCGACGGGGTGGTGGTATTCACCGACAAATATCACTACCTCGGCTGGAAGAGGCTGGCCGATACCCAGGGTTGGCATCTAGACGAGACAATTGGGCATCAGCTTCGCGGAGTTTCGCGTATCCCGGCGCTCGAGGTTATCCTCGAGCATAACGGTGTTACGGTGTCCGAGGACGAGAAGCATCGCCTCGCCGATATCAAGAACGAGTATTACAAGGCCTTCTTGCGCGATATCAATGAAGACGACCTCTATCCCGGTGCGGTTGAGTTTGTAGAGCGCGTCCGCGAGCTCGGTATGAAAACCGCGCTCGCCTCGGCGAGTAAGAACGCCGAGGCGGTGCTCGAGGCGTTGCGTCTCGCGCATCTCTTCGACGCCGTGGTCACCGGTAACGACATCACGCGTTCCAAACCTGATCCGCAGGTGTTTCTCACCGCGGCCGAACGGTTCGGGGTAGAGCCGTCGCGCTGCGTCGTTTTCGAGGATGCGTACAGCGGTATCGAGGCTGCTCATAATGCCGGGATGCAGGCGGTCGGCGTCGGTGATCCTGCCCGGCTCCCGAATGCGTCGCTCTGCATGACCGATTACTCCGAGCTGTCGCTCGAAGACATTATTGAGCGCGGCCTTGAGTAATCCAATCCCCAACTATCGACTATGAGATTTGAAGAGTTTAACTTATCTGATGATGTCTTAGCAGGCATCCGTGACGCCGGCTTCACCGAGTGCACCGAGGTGCAGGCCGAGACGCTTAAACGTACGCTGCAGGAACGCGACGTCACCGTTCAGTCGCAGACCGGTACCGGAAAGACCGCGGCGTACCTCACCACAATCTTTCAGCTGAAAGCACAGTCCGAGCGGTTTCGCAACAGTCCGGCCTTGGTGGTCGCCCCTACGCGTGAGTTGGCGGTGCAGATCGAGCACGACGCCAAGATACTCGGCGCTCATCTCGGCATTCGAACCGGGTGCTTCTACGGCGGAGCGGGGTATGTAGACCAGGAACGGAAGCTCGAACGCGGTGTCGACCTGATCATCGGTACGCCCGGTCGTTTGCTGGACTTCAGCTCGAGTCATAAGCTTGATCTCGGGTCGGTCGGTATCGTGGTGATCGACGAGGCTGATCGGCTGTTCGACATGGGGTTCTACCCCGATATCCAGCGCATTTTTCGGCGCACCGGTCCGCGCGAAGAGCGTCTCACCCTGTTGTTTAGCGCAACGCTCAGCCAAAACGTATTGAACATCTCTTGGAAGTTCATGAACGACCCGGTTGAGATCGAGGTTGAGCCCGAGCACATCACGGTGCAGGCGATCGATCAGCGCTTGTACCACGTTGCACAGGACGAGAAGTTTCCGCTGTTACTCGGGCTGCTCGAGCGAGAGCAACCTGAAGGCGCGTTGATCTTCTGTAACACGCGACGAGGCTGCACCAGCATCTCCGACCGGCTGCGCGACAACGGGTACGACAGCGAGTACCTGATCGGCGATCTACCGCAGACCAAGCGCCTCAAAACTATCGACCGTTTCAAAGCCGGTGAGGTTCGGATCTTGGTCGCGACCGACGTCGCGGCGCGCGGCTTGCACATCGAGGACCTGCCGCTGGTTGTGAACTACGACCTGCCGGAAGACGCCGAGAACTACGTGCACCGCATCGGACGCACCGCGCGTGTCGGGAAGAGCGGCAAAGCGATCTCGCTCGCGTGCGAACGGTTTGTGTACGGGCTCGAAGCGATCGAAAGCTACATCGGCATGAAGATCGCTTCCGAGCAGGTCGCGGACGAGATGCTTGCTACCGATCACAGCCGGCGGCGTCCGCACGACCGAGACAGACGCGCCGATAAGCGACCGGGGCGAGACGGGCGCGATGGACGGAAACCCGACGGCGGCCCGCGCCGGGGACGAGGCTCGCGCCGGCCGTCGGCCGAGCACGCTCAGGCGCCCGGTGCGCCGAGTCACGGGCGGCGCGCCGACGGCGGTGCCGGCGGCTCCGGGCGCAAGTCCGGCGCTCGTGCGAAGCACGACGAGTTTGCCGGTACCGAGAAGCGAATTCCGGCCGATACCTCGCTTGAGGAACGGCTGAGACGATACCGTGAGAAGTACGGCGAGGATTTTCAACCGGTCGACGGACCGGCCGCCGAGAGCGGCGCCGTCGCCGGCGGCGGTGGAGAGAAAGAGCCTGGTTCCGGAGGAGACACCGGTGGGCGTTCAAAACGCCGAAAGCGCGGTGGGCGCCGCCGGGGTGGGTCCGGCCGGCATGCGTCGCCGGAGACTTCCGCGAACAAGACTCATGCCGCCGACGGCGCTCGGGGCGAGAGGGGCGGCGCGGCCCCGGCCCCCAAGAAAACCGGCGCGCCCGAGAAAGCCGCCGGCCGGCAGAACGCCGGTGAGACGGTGCCGGCAGGCCGAGATAGCGCCTCGAAGCGTCGGGGAGGCGTGATCGGGCGGTTGAAGGAACTGTTCGGCAAAGGCGCGCACAGCGACGAGTAGCGCCGGCCTCGGCGCCGGCTGCAGCGTTGCTCCGCAGCGCCGGGCGCGGTATCGGCCGCAGCTCGGCCGCACCGCGGGCGGTGTTGCCGGCGCTGCCGACCGATCGGCTCGTGCGGTGGCGCGCAACGGTGGTGCACAACGGTGATGCTCAGCAATCTTGACAGTTTTTGCGATCTCAACTACAGTGAGCGCTCTACTACCGGCATTCGAATACAAACCTTGATATAGGTGCGGTATACCCCAAGGAGTGGTAAATGGCTAGGCATGAAACCGCCAAAGGAAAAATTGTTCGCCGATTCGGCGTCAACATCTACGGCAATGAGAAGTACGACCGTCTGCTGAAGCGCAAGCCGAAGCCACCGGGCGAGCCCAAGAAGGGCCGCGTCCGCCAGACTGAGTACGGACGCCAACTCGTCGAGAAGCAGAAGCTCAAGTGGGCGTACGGGTTGTCTGAGCGCCAGTTCAGCAATCTATTCTATCGCGCGAAGGCTATGAAAGGCGTTGCAGGACACAACATGTTGATCCTGCTCGAGCGGCGTCTCGATAACGTCGTGTATAGACTCGGCATGGCCGGTTCGCGCGCGCAGGCCCGTCAGTTGGTGGCCCATGGTCACATTCTCCACAACGGGCGCAAGGTCACGATCCCTTCGGCCCTTGTGCGTGCAGGAGACGAGATCAAGGCTCGCGAACGAAAAGCCACGCAGGACTTGGTCCGCCGTCTGCTCGCCGACAACAGTAGCCGGCCGGTTCCGCCGTGGCTCGCAATCGAGAAGGACGATCTCAAGGGTTCGGTCACGGTTCCCCCCACGCGCGATTTGATCCCGACGATCGCCGAGGAACAGCTGATCGTTGAGTTCTACTCGAAGTAGCCGTCCTGAGGGCGTGCTTCGGCCTCGGTATAAACGTGCTGGGCCTTCCTCGATCGGGGAAGGCCTTTTTTGACTGCAATCGCCGGAGGAGACGTTATGGAATCCGAACTCGTTGTCGAGCGTTATCAATTGGGTTCCGGCCCACTCGAGGTAAGCCCGATCGGGCTCGGTTGTTGGCAGTTCTCACAGGCGACCGGCGTTGCCGGGCGGTACTGGGGGAGACTGCCGCGTGAGACGGTCCGGCAGATCGTGGCTGTGTCCCTGCAGGCAGGAGTTAACTGGTTCGACACAGCCGAGGTCTACGGCTGGGGCGCTTCGGAGAACGAACTGAGCGAGGCGCTCAAGTATCAAAACGTGAAACCGACCGAGGTCGTGATCGCGAGCAAATGGTTCCCGCTATTCCGTTCTGCAGCCTCGATCAAGAAGACCATCGGCCGGCGACTCAGCGCGCTCGGTGGGTTCCCGATCGATCTTTACCAAATACACTTCGCCGGGTCGTGGTCCTCTATCGAGCGGCAGATGGACGCGATGGCCGATCTTGTGCATGAAGGCAAGATTCGCGCCGTCGGCGTCAGTAATTTCAGCGCTTCACAGATGCGGCGAGCGCATGCGGCACTTTCAAAGCGTGAGATACCGCTCGCGTCGAACCAGGTTAAGTACAGTTTGCTCGACCGTGATATAGAGCACAACGGAGTCCTCGAGGCGGCACAGGAGCTCGGCGTGAGCATCATTGCGTACTCGCCGTTGGCGCAAGGTTTACTCACCGGAAAGTTTCATGATAACCCGAGTTTGATCCGCTCGCGCCCGGGGCCGCGGAAGCTGCAGAAGCGCTTTCGCGAGTCTTACCTCAAGCAGAGCGCGCCGGTGATCGAGAGCCTGCGCGAGATCGCAGCGCGTCACGAGGTTCGCCCCGCGCAGATCGCGCTTGCATGGGTGGTGCAGTCACAAGGGCGGCAGGTGATCGCGATTCCCGGAGCTACCAAGATACGGCACGCCGAATCGAACGCCGCGGCGTTGCGAGTGCGCTTGAGCGAGTCCGAGATCGAGGAGCTCAATCGAGTCACGCGCGGTTAGGCCTCGTAGCCCGCGCCGTACGAGGCGCATCGGGTGGAAAATCGCCGGCAAATTCGCAATACTTTAGAACAGCTCTAGTTAGAGCAGCTCCAGATAGAGCGGCTCTATAGGGAGGCTCAACGAGCCGATGCGAAAGATGCCGGTGATCAGCACAGACCGCGAACTCAACGACCGTGTCGAACGAATCTGTCGGCGTTTCGACAACTTTTTCCTGCCGGTGTTTCTCGACGATCACGACGCGGCGCTGGAATACTTGAAGTACGAGCTGCCGGAGATCAACCTCATTAACGCTTCAGATAAGCATATCGATACCAACGGTATTCTTGAAGCGATCAAGCGTGATCCGTGGTTGCATTACGGCGGCATCGTCGCGGTGCACACCAGCGCCGATGAGCAACGCGTGCATCAGCACCTTCCCAACTCAAACATCGTGAGCGTAATTCCGCGCGGCGAGTTTGTCGCGAGCTTCTACCGGGTTGTGCGCATCCTCATCCAGAACCGCCAGATTCTGTTCCAACGCGATCTGCAGAGCTATCTGCTCCGCACGATCTCGGGGCGCCTCGTGATGGACAATGATCCGTCGAACATCCGTACCTACGCGAACCTCGTGACGAGCTATCTCTATAACTCGAACTACGTGAACCGAGACAAAAAGGACCGCGTGCACGTGGCGATCTTTGAGCTCCTGATGAACGCGGTTGAACACGGAAACTGTCGTATCAGCTACGAGGAGAAGTCCGCGTGGCTTGATCGGCACGGTGACATTCTGTCCTTGATTCGTCGGAAGTCCGCCGATCCCGAAATCAGACAACGAACGGTGCAGTTCTCGTACCGTATCACGCCGGAGCGCTCGTACTTCACGATCCGCGATGAAGGAGACGGGTTCGATTGGCGACGGCGCGTGAAGCACGCCGCTTCGCTCCCGGTGAACTTCGGCCCACACGGCCATGGGCTGAAAATGGTCACGCACTACGTCGAGAACCTGCGCTACAACGAACACGGGAACGAGGTTTCGTTCGAGGTGGCGCATCAGCGCGACGAGAGCAACGTGGTTCCGGGTATCTTCGATCGTAGCGAGGAGGCCGTGTTTCAAGACGGGGATGTCGTATTTTTTGAGGGAGAGGAATCGAACTACCTGTACTACATTGCCTCAGGGCGCCTGGATATCTACTCCGGAAACAAGTACCTCACCACGCTTCGACCCGACGATATCTTTCTTGGAGAGATGTCGTTCTTGCTGAACAATCGGCGTTCGGCAACGGTAATATCAAACGGAAGAAGCGTGTTGGCGAAGATCTCGAAGAACGCCTTCGTGAACGCGATCAAGAAGCAGCCGCATTACGGCATCTTTCTTGCTCGCCTTCTTGCGCAACGCCTTATGAGACTCAATCTGCGCGTGTCGCAGGGAAACGACTAACTCAAACCGAGCCGGCTACGGCCGGGCGGCTTAACCCGCCGGCGACCGAGTACTCGGCGCCGGATGCCGCGCATTAGTCCGTAGCTCGTATCTCGGCGGAGTAACCGATGCGCGCGACAAAATCGCAGATCTTATCGAGCGCTTCACGGTTTCCGTCGTACTCGATCTGTATCGTGCCGGTCCCGCGGTCGACCATGATGTCGTGAATGCCTTCTACGCGGCGCCCGAGGTGTTCTATCGCGATAACGCAGGATGTGCAGGTGCCGCCGCTCACGTCCAACACCGCATGTTTTGTTTCTGCTTGCGTGCTCATGCCTCGAATATAACCCCTTTGCCGCGAGGCCGACTACCTCCTCAACGTTGGGCTGATTGCCGGGCTCATCAATACGTGAGTACTTTTGGAGCTCTGGCGGAGTTGAGAGCCGAGCCTACGGCGGTGCAGCAGCGGAGACGGTATCAGCAGTATCTTGAGTCGTTTGCCGAGATCAAGCGTCGGCTCGCATCGCGTGGAACGAAGCCGTTGTGAGCGACCGGTTGTGGTGTGCGTGGGGCACCAAGGAAAAAGTTGACGTATTCGCTTTGAAATATATATCTTAAAACCTACAAACCGGCTCAGTTCTAAGCCGGAAAAAATGTAACGCTCAACGCTAAGGAGATGCTCATCATGAAAATTAAGGTCGTGTTTTATTCCACCTACGGACACATGCACAAAATGGCGGAGGCCGCTGCCGAGGGAGCCCGCGAGGTTGCAGGAGCGGAAGTCTCGCTGCATCGATTTCCCGAGACCCTGAGTCCTGAGATCATCGAACAGATGGGTGCAACCGAAGCGCAGAAGGCCCTCGCGAGTATTCCCGAGGTTACGCACGACGATCTCGTGGAGGCCGACGGCATTATCTTCGGCATCCCGACGCGATTCGGCAACATGTGCGGCCAAGCGCGCAGTTTTTTCGACAGCACCGGGCCGCTGTGGTTTAGCGGTAAGCTGATTGGAAAGGTGGGAAGCGTGATGGCGAGCACCGCTACTCAACACGGCGGGCAGGAAACAACCATCACCTCGACGCATACGACATTGCTCCATCACGGCATGGTGATCGTCGGGCTGCCGTACGCATTCCAAGGGCAGATGACGATAGACGAGATCAGCGGAGGTTCGCCGTACGGAGCCACCACCATCACCGGAGGCCAGGGTGAGCGAATGCCGAGCGAGAACGAGCTTGCCGCTGCGCGGTTCCAAGGACAGCACGTAGCCGAGGTCGCGAAGAAGCTCGCGGCGGGCTAACGAGAACGGGTTCTCAAACTCGCCGCACCGGCCGGTGCGGTACGCTACGCACCGGCCGCCTCACTCGTTTAACCCACCTTCCGCGGTGTGGATCAAGATTCGCGGGGAACAGGGCAGGAACGGCGCTGCGCTCCCTTGCGGGTGAAGCGCTTGTCCACCATAATAGGAAGCGTAACAGCGAAACGTGAGGGGAGCAGCATGGCGAAGAACGTTCTGGTAGTCGATGACTCGAGCGCGATTAGGGAAAGCGTTACCTATGTATTAACTCAGGCCGGTTACGGGGTTACGGCCGCCGAGGACGGAGTCGACGCGCTCGGGAAGCTCGACGGCGACTCATTTGATCTCATCGTAACCGATGTGAATATGCCGAACCTCGACGGGATCGGGCTTGTGAAGAAGGTGCGCGAGCGACCCGACGGTAAGTTCACCCCCATTATCGTGCTTACAACCGAAGCACAGGGGTCCAAGATGGAAGAAGGCAAAGCCGCCGGTGCAACCGGTTGGATCGTCAAACCCTTTGATTCCGACAAGCTGCTTGGGGTGGTTCGGAAGCTCATTGGGTAGCGGCGGAACGGAATGACGGTATCGGGAGCTCTTGTCTACGCTCTCCTGCTTGCGTTTCAGCTCGCAGGCCCCGAGATGGATGAGTTTCGAGTCGATCTCGTCCGCGAAGGGCGGCTCGACCGCGAGCTGCGTCTCGAGCGTGGCGAAAGCTTCGACGCGGTCTACTCGACCGACGGCGAGCTCCTCGCAGAGTTCGAGCCGTCGCGCCGGTATCCCGAGATATACACGGTATACCTTCCCGAAGAGCGTGAACCGCGCACCGTGAACATGCGCGAGGCGCTTATACAAATCCGGTCACTCGCGACACACCCCAGTCAGCGCATCGAAGCCGGCGGTGATCAGCTCGATATCGGCGGAAGCCCGGTCTGGCGGGTTCGCGCGCGGCCGCGGCTCATCTTTCTCGGCGCCGAGTTCTTTGAAACCATGCTGTTGATTCACTCATCCTGCCACATGTAACCCTACGCGCAAGCGGCAGCAATGCTCCGGGGGTACGGGCGAAGGCGCGGGCGAAGGTCTTGCGAATATCGCCTGAGTTCGGTAGCCTCGGTGCTATGGACAAAACAAAGATCATGTTCGTCTGTACCGGCAATGTCTGCCGAAGTCCGCTCGCTCACGCCGTGTTTGAGCATCACGCTCGCCGGCGGGGGCTTGAGGATCGCTTTGTGGTCGAGTCTTCCGGACTCCAGAGCTTTCATGTCGGAGAGCAGGCAGATAGCCGAATGCGCTCGGTGGCTCGCGAGCATGGCGTGCGCCTCGACCACCTGGCACGACAGGTGCAGGCACGGGATCTGCGCGACTACGACTTGGTGCTGGCGATGGACCGAGGGCATCTTCAAGAGCTGCGTCGAATGGCCGGAGGCGACCCGGAGTTGACCGAGAAAGTGCGTCTATTCGGCGAGTTTGACCCGGCCGGAGAGGAAGCTGTCGAGGTGCCCGATCCATACTACGGCGGCATCGACGGTTTTCAGCAGGTTTTCGAGATCGTCGATCGGACCGCTCGTACGCTCATGGAACAACTCGTTGAGGCCGACTCCTCGGTGCCCCGGGGGAGCTCGTGATTCAGGGCTATCCCGATCCCGAGCAGGCGCTTTCGGAGCATTTTGCCTCCCCGTGCCGTGTGCTGGAGAGAAGCTCGGTCGGCGGCGGGTGCATCAACAATGCGCAACTCCTGGTACTCGATTGCGGTGCGCGCGTGTTTCTCAAAGAGAACACCGGGGCCGCGGCGGGATTGTTTCGCGGTGAGGCGTTGGGGCTCGAGGCGTTGCACCAAGCGCCGAGTGGGCCTCGGGTGCCTGAGCCGATCGCGCTCTACGAAGACACCTCTCGTCAGTGGTTGGCGATGGAGTTTATCGAAAGCGGGACACCGGCCTCCGGCTTCTGGGAACAGTTCGGTACCGCGATGGCCGAGCTGCACCGCGACACGGCGTGCAACCGCTACGGCTTTGATGAAGACAACCATATCGGTAGTACGCCTCAGGTCAACGACTGGGAGAGCAGTTGGGCGCGCTTTTTCGGTGAGCATCGGCTGCGCTACCAGTTCGAGCTCGCCCGCCGCAACGGGCTCGCCGATAACAGCCTTCTCCGTGCCGGCGAACGGCTTATCGCGCGGCTTCCCGATCTGCTTCCCGAACCCGAACATGCCTCGCTTCTGCACGGCGATTTCTGGGGCGGCAACTTCATGATTGATCTCGAGGGAAGTCCTGTGATCATCGACCCGGCGGTCTACTACGGCGACCGTGAAGCCGATCTTGCGATGGCCCGCTTATTCGGCGGGTTCGACGGGCGCTTCTACGAAGCGTATCACGACGCGTATCCGATCGCGCCGGGACACGCCGAGCGGGTGGATCTCTACAACCTTTATCACGTTCTCAATCACCTAAATCTGTTTGGGCGCGGATATCTGGGGCAGGCGCAGGCGATCGTGGCGCGCTACATCTGAAGCGCGCCGGCCTCTACCGGCGCCACATGTTTACCACCAGCGAGATGATGAATCCGAACCCGATCAGCCCGGCCGCGCCGAAACCCACTACACCGATGAGCGGAACGTTGAACACGTAGGGCGGGATGCCGGCCTGGACGATCATCGCCGAGCTTACCATCAGCGAGCCGAGCACGATTCCGAGCACCAGGCGGTAGCTGACGTCGTCGAGCGTACGCCGCAGCGGCTCGAGCCCGCCGAGGTTGAAGTTCATCTGCATGCGCCCGCTCTTCACAAGCTGGAATAGCTCACGCGTATCCTTCGGTAGGTTCTGCAGCAAACCGGCGTAGTCGCCCGCAAGTTGTGATCCTTCTCGCCCAAGCTCCTCGGGGCGCAAGCGGTTCAAGTAGAGCTTGCGCGTAAAAGGCCGGTAGACCTCCATGATGTTGAAATCGGGCCTGAGGTTGAGGCCTACGCCCTCGATCGCGACTAAGGTCTTGGTGACCAGCATCAAGCTGCTCGGGAGGCGAATGCCGAACCGCACGACGATTTTGATTAGGTCATCGAAGAACTGGTTTAGGTCGAGCTCGCCGAAGGTCACCTCGAGATACTCGTCCAGCACATCGCTCACGCGTTCTTCGAGCGCTTCAAAATCAAGCCCGCGCGGCGATCGCTCGCAGATGCCGATCATCGCCTTCGCGACGCGGTTTGCGTCGTGGTTGACCGCGCCGAGCATGCTCTCGATGAGGTAGCTGCGTTGCTGAGGTCTGAGCCGACCGGTTATTCCGAAATCAAGAAAGCAGATTACATCTCCGTCGGCTACCAAAATATTCCCGGGGTGGGGGTCGGCGTGGAAAAAGCCGTGCAGGAAGATCTGCTCGAGAATCACATCGGCTCCCAGGCGCGCGATCCGTCGTTTGTTGAAGCGACCGGTGGCGTCGTGCTGCACCTCGGCGAGCTTTGTGCCTCGGATGTACTGCATCGTGAGCACTCGACGCGTTGAGTAGGCGCGAAACGGGTTAGGGATTCGAACGCGCTTATCCTCGGCAAAGAGGTTCTTAAACTTCCGGATGTTGCGCAACTCTTGAGCGAAATCAAGCTCGGCAGTGATACTCTTTCTGAACTCCTCGACGAGACCGGTGGGGTGAAACAAGCGCATGTTCGGCACGTAGCGCTCCAACAGGGTCGCGAGGTACATCAGGATCTCGGTATCGGTGCGGATCGTATTCTCGATGCCGGGGCGCTGTATCTTGACCGCGACCTCGTCTCCGTTGCGGAGACTCGCGCGGTGCACCTGGGCGATAGAGGCCGATGCGATCGGTTCGGCGTCGAACCATG
The DNA here is from genome assembly GCA_003552185.1 of Spirochaetaceae bacterium. Taxonomy (GTDB): domain Bacteria; phylum Spirochaetota; class Spirochaetia; order DSM-27196; family SLAA01; genus B1Sed10-166. The sequence goes on along the minus strand of PUOW01000218.1, from coordinate 8,736 downwards.
GAAACACCTCTTCGAGCGGCTTGCCGAACTCCGCCTCCACAACCTCACGCGCGGCGGCGAGCGGTACCGGCGGAACATCGTCCTGTAGTCCGGTGAGCTCGCTCACGAGCTCCGCCGGTAACAGGTCGCTTCGGTTGCTCACAATTTGGCCGAACTTCACGAAGGTGGGCCCGAGTTGCTCGAGGGTCTCGCGAAGCATGACCCAGCGGTTCTTCTCGGCCTGATCAATCGGCGCCTCTTCCTTGATGAAGCGGCGGATCCAGGGAAAGGTGCGATCGAGACGCAGCATCAGGACCCAGTCCGATAACCCTGCGCGTATGAGAACCCGCAGGATTTCCTGCAAGCGCAGCGGGTGGCGAAATGTCTTCTGTAACAGACTCGGTCTACGCATTGAATCCCGTCCTCCGCGTCGCGTTTCGCCTATCGCGCTGAGCGCGGCGGCTCTTCCGGGAGCATCGCTACCAGCGTCGCCCGCATCTCCACCGCAATCGTTAACCACTCAGCGACTGTGAACTGCAGCACCGCTGCATCACCCGAACGAACCCGCCGTCGCTCGCCGGTCAATCGTTCGAGCACCTCGGCAATGATCGGGTTGTGTCCTACGATCATAACACGGTCGAGCTCCTGCGGCTGATCGGCAAACAGAGCGAGATACTCGTCGGGGCCGGCGGAGTAAAGCGCCGGCACGCGCTCAACCGCCGCCGGGGCTTCGGCGGTCTCGGCGCTAAGTTCGGCGGTTTCCACCGCTCGGCGGGCGTCGGAGCACAGTACGCGTTGCGGAATGCGCCGGTGATGTCGCAGCTGGAACCCGACCTGCCGAGCGGTTTCACGCCCTTCGGCGGTTAGTCGGCGCTCCCGGTCCGGCCGGCCGCCTCCGGCCGGCTCGGCCTCGGCATGGCGATACAGGATAATCTCTCTCATACCGTCCTCCTCGTTCATATGGTTCTCTTCTCGCGCGTTGGGTCCCGTCCGTCTGCAACTGCGTGGCGTCAAATGCCCCGGTTTGGGCTGTGTCAGCCTGCAAGCCAGGCTCGCGCCGTTGCTTCAAACTCCCGCAGGCGCCGCGTTCGGACTCCCGGCCCGGCGGAATACATCTCGTGAAACCCGTAACACTCGCAACGCACCACTCCGCAGAACGCAAAGACCGATTCTCGCCAGAACCGCTCAACGCTCTGTTCGGCGGTCTCGGGCGTACTGTCGGTGGTGTACGCGGCCAGGGCGCTCAGGTGACCGAGCAAGCCTTGCTTCACCTTCGGCATGAACTCCTCACCGGTAAACCGATACGCGATACCGGCGCGGAACACCCGCTCGACCCAGCCCTTGAGCAGCGCCGGCGGCCCGCCCCACCAATCCGGGTGCACCACCGCAAGTCGCGAGACCGTGGCCAAGAGGCCCTGATGCGCGAGAATTGTTTCGTCGAAACTCACTCCGCGTCGCAGTTCGTCCGCGCTCAAGACCGGCGACGGCAGGTCGTGGTAGAGATCTATCCGACGTGTCTCAAGACCGCAGCGCGCCGCGCCGTCCTCGATCACGGCAGCGACCGCATGCGTGAAACTCCCGCCGATCGGGTGACACACGACGAGCAATAACTCAGGGTCTAACTCGGACCGGCGTGGTTGCTCTTCGATCATTGTGCCTCTTGTCCTTCTCACTCGCCACGCTTGCCGAGCGATATGACTGGAGGGTAGTACATCTGTTCAACTCTGTCAGCAGCACCTGCCGACACCTACAAGACTCGTGTCGGTATGAAAAACCGGCGGGAGCTTGATCACTGCGGTAATCTTGAGTAAATTGATGATAAATACGCGAGAGGTGCGATATGGCGGCAACGAAGAGTGCGTGTCTTGATGCCCTTAGCGAGGTGATCGACCCTGAGCTGGGCATGAACATTGTAGATGTCGGCTTGATCTATCGAGTGAAGCCCGAGGAAGACCGAGTCGAGGTCGATTTCACTCTGACTTCCCCGGGATGCCCACTGGCCGAGACCATCCAAAACGATATCAAGCGGGTTCTGCATGAAAAGACCGGGGTTTCCGAGGTGCAGACCAACTTGGTCTGGAACCCGCCGTGGAGTATCGATTTCATGAGCGAAGAGGCTCGGCTCGAACTGGGGTACCCCATTTGACGGACAAGATAACGGCATACAGGTGACTGAAACCAACAAGGAGATCATAGATGCAGATCACGATTAAGGATTTACGCGCTACGGTTGAGGACACCCCGATCCTGAACGGGGTAAACCTCGAGATGAACACCGGAGAGATTCACGCCTTGATGGGCCCCAACGGATCCGGCAAAAGCACGCTCTCGAACGTCATCCTCGGCCATCCGGCATACGAGGTAACCGGCGGCGAAATACGGGTAAACGGTGAGAATCTCCTTGAGATGGAGGTGCATGAGCGCGCTCGGCTGGGGCTGTTTATGGCGTTTCAGTACCCGGTCGAGATAGCGGGCGTAACGGTAGGACGGTTTCTCAAGCGCGCCTGCGAAATACGTTTCGGTGAGGAACAGACCAAGACCAAGGAGTTCATCCGTGAGCTGCGCGAGATGATGGATTTCATGGAAATGGATCAGCAGTTCGTCAATCGCTACCTCAATGAGGGATTTTCGGGCGGAGAGAAGAAGCGCATGGAGATCCTGCAGCTTTTGATGCTCAAGCCGGCGTTCGCGATTCTTGACGAGACCGACTCGGGACTCGACATCGACGCGCTCAAGGTTGTTGCGCGGGGCGTGAATAAGATGCGCGGCTCGGAGTTTGGGGCGCTCGTGATCACGCATTATCAGCGCATTCTTGACCATATTCAGCCTGATTTTGTGCACATCATGTACCAGGGGCGCGTCGTAACCTCCGGAGGTCAGGAGCTCGTGAGCGAGCTCGAAGCCAAGGGATACGACTGGGTGCGCAAGCAGTACGGTATAGAGGAGGAAAGCCGTGAGCAGTCAACCGCAAGCCGTTGATATCGGTGAATATAAGTTCGGATTTCACTATCCGGACCGAAGCGTATACAAGGCCGAGAAAGGGCTCAACGCAGACGTTGTGAACGCGATCGCGGATCACAAGGGTGAGCCGGACTGGATGAGACAGTTTCGCTTACGATCGCTCGAGGCGTTTCTGGCGAAGGAGATGCCGAACTGGGGCGCCGACCTCTCGGATATTGATTTCGACGAGTTCTATTACTACGCCAAGCCGAGCGACCGGCAGACACGCACCTGGGACGATGTGCCCGACGAGATCAAGCGCACCTTCGACCGCATCGGAATCCCGGAGGCCGAGCGTAAATTCCTTGCCGGGGTCGGAGCGCAGTACGACTCCGAGATGGTGTACCACAACATACAGGAAAGCGTTGCGAAGCAGGGCGTGCTGTTCAGCGATCCCGAGACCGCGGTACGCGAGCACCCTGAGCTGGTGAAGCAGTACTTCGGCACCGTTATTCCGCCCGACGACAACAAGTTCGCGGCGCTTAACTCGGCGGTTTGGTCGGGCGGGAGTTTTGTGTATGTCCCGAAAGGCGTCACGGTCGAGGTCCCTCTGCAGGCCTACTTCCGCATCAACAGCGAGAACTTCGGGCAGTTCGAGCGAACGCTGATCATCGCCGACGAAGACAGCTTCGTGCACTACATCGAGGGCTGTACCGCCCCGATCTACTCGACCGACTCGCTGCACTCGGCCGTGGTAGAGATCATCGCACTGCCGGGATCTCGCGTGCGTTACACAACAATCCAGAACTGGTCGAGCGATATCTACAATCTCGTGACCAAACGCGCCGTCGCGCACCGCAACGCCACCGTGGAGTGGGTCGACGGAAACATCGGAAGCAAGCGCACGATGAAGTATCCTTCGATCTGGTTGATGGGCGAGGGAGCGCACGGCGAGGTGCTCTCGATTGCGTTCGCCGGAAGCGGGCAGGAGCAAGACACCGGCGGGAAGGCGGTGCACGCCGCGAGCAATACCAGTTCGGTGATCACCTCGAAGTCGATCAGCAAGGGCGGCGGAACCGCAAGCTACCGCGGTCAGATCAAGGTTGAGCCGAACCTCGAAGAGGTCAAGAGCCATGTCGTCTGTGATGCGTTGTTGATCGATGAGGAATCGACGAGCAACACCTATCCGTACATGGATATTCAGTCCGACGATGTCTCGATGGAACACGAAGCGCGCGTCAGTAAGATCAGCGAGGAGCAGTTGTTCTATTTGATGAGCCGCGGCATGGACGAGGACGAGGCCGCGCTCACGATAGTAAACGGATTTCTAGACCCGCTCGTGAAACAGCTCCCGATGGAGTACGCGGTTGAGCTCAACCGCTTAATCGAACTCGAGATGGAGGGCTCGGTCGGCTAACGCGGTGATCTGCCGAGGGCGTAAAGGCCGAGGCCTCAGAAGAGGATAACGATATGAGTAACACACAACTACGCGAGTTCAGCGCAACCAAAGACCTTGAGCAGTACGCGCACTCCTGCGGCGCGCCGGACTGGGTCGGAGCGTTGCGCGCAGAGGCGCGGGGACGTTTCGCCGTTGCGGAATGGCCGAGCATGCGAGACGAAGAATGGCGGCGCTCGGATATCTCGAGTTACGAGTTCGACAGCTACCATGTAAGACCGCCGGGGCAGGTGCTCGAGCCGTCGCGGCTTCAGGAAGACGGGCGTCGGGGCGTAGACCCCAGCGAGCAAGCAACCGAGTCGGGCGATACGACCGATGCGGGCTCGGGGGTCTCGGGCGTGATCGCGTTCAAGAATCAGGACTGTATAGAGTACGCACTCTCTCGCGAAGCCGAAGAGGCAGGGGTGCTGTTTGTGCCGCTCAGCCGAGTGTTGAGCGAGGCGAATCACGATCCCCGGATGGCCGAGGCACGCAAGGCGGTGGAACGCCTCTGGGGAGCCGCGGTGCGGCAGGCCGAGAACCGCGTGCAGCTGTGGCACTACAGTACGCTGACGCACGGCGCGGTACTGTACGTTCCGCGCAACCACGAGCTGCGTCGGCCGTTTGAGTTGAGACTGAGCTACGACGGCGACAAAGCCTTCTTTGCTCCCCACCTGTTTGCGATAACCGAGACCGGCGCTCGCGCCACGGTCACGGTGCGCTCCTCGGGTGCAGACGAGGGCGAGGTATTGGTGAACGCCGGATTTGATTTCGAGGTCGGCGACAACGGGGCGCTCAGTATCGCGGAGCTTCACGACCTGAACATCGACTCGTCTCTGTTCAGTAACGGCACGGGATATCTCGGGCGCGACGCAGTCGGAGCGCACTTTGTCGGGCAGTTCGGCGGCATGTTCAGCAAAACTCGGGTCGACGGGCACCTGAACGGCAGCGGCGCCAACCTCCATCTCGACGGCGTCTATTTCGGCCGGGAGGATCAACACATGGACCTCCGAACCGTGCAGCGTCATAACGCTCCGAACGCGCTGAGCTTGGCGCTGTACAAGGGAGCGATGCTCGACGAGGCGAGGTCGGTGTATCAAGGTCTTATCTACGTGGACCATGACGCAACCCAGACCGACGCGTACCTCACCAACAACAATCTGTTGTTGAACGACGGCGCACGAGCCGACTCGATCCCTTGTTTGCAAATCCACACCAACGATGTAAAGTGTAGCCACGGGTCCACGACCGGAAAGATAGACCGCAATCAGCAGCATTATTTGCAGACGCGGGGTTTCAGCGAAGCCGAGGCGAAGCAGTTGCTGGTGGCCGGGTACTTCGACGAGGTGATCACGCGTGCGCCGGAGTCCCTGCGTGAACAGCTGCGCGGAATTGTCTCGGAACGCATTCTCGAGGCGCTCGAGGAAGACTGAAAAGGCTACGCTCGATACCCCTTGCGCGAGGCGTCGATACGCGATTCGAAATCTTACGGTGAACCGGCTCAGGCCCGGCGTCGCTAAGCGGCGCGCTGCCGGGTCGCGAGGTTCGGGCTGGGTCGGTTTTTCGTGGTGCGCCGGTACGGTACCGATATTCTGTGTGAGGAGCAGTTGTGGCGCGTTGGCATAAGGTGGTAAAACCCACCGAGTTTGAACGAACCTACAAGTTTGTCCATCGACGAAAAGAGATCGCGGTCTTCAAGCTGGAAGACGGAGTCTATGCGACCGAGAACTCGTGTTCGCACGAGTACTCGCCTTTGGTGGAAGGTATGATCGTGGACGGAGACGTGTACTGTCCGAAACACGGTTCGCGGTTTGAGATTCGCACCGGGGCGGTGAAAGACTTCCCTGCGACGCGACCGGTTCGGACCTTTCCCACGATGATCAACGAGGAAGACGGCTACATCTACGTGAAGTGCTGAGGTTCGCGCGATGCAACAGCGGACCGAGCTTCTGGGTACGACACAGCGTGAACTCGAGTACGCCGGCAGGCTGCTGCGCGACGGCAGGTTGGTTGTGTTCCCGACCGAGACGGTCTACGGGCTTGGAGCGGATGCGGCAAACCCCCGCGCGGTGAGCTCGATCTTCGCGGCGAAAGGCCGGCCCGCCGACAACCCGTTGATCGTGCACCTGTCTTCGCTCGCTGAGCTCGCCGGCGTGGCGGGGCAGGTAAGCGATCTGGAGGCGTGGCTTCTCACGTACTTTGCACCGGGACCGTTTACCTTGGTGCTGCCGCGCTCGCGAGCTGTCGCCGGGGAGGTCTCGGCGGGCCTCGACACCGTGGCGGTGCGGGTTCCGCTGCATCCGGTGGCTCGGCGCCTGATCGCCGCCGCCGCTCGGCCGATCGCGGCCCCGAGCGCCAACCGTTCAGGCGAGCCGAGCCCCACCGAGTTTGCGGCGGCGCGCTCCGCGATGTACGGGCGGGTCGCCGCGATCATCGACGGCGGCGAATGCCGCTACGGTATCGAATCGACCGTGGCGCGCGTCGACGACCTGAGCCGGACGGTGCAGCTGTTGCGTCCGGGGTCGGTTACGCCGGAGATGCTCGCGGCCGCGCTGTCTGAGTTTGAAACCGCGTGCGCCGCGAAGGCGGCCGCAGGTGGAGAGGCTCGACACGGCGCCGGTGGGCGCGATGAGACCTGCAGGGCTCGGTACCGGATCGTGTACCGGAGCGCCGAGGATGCTCCGACCGAGGACTCCAATCACGGCGAGCTTTCGGTCTCTCCCGGCACCCGTCACGCGCACTACCGCCCGAAGGCGCGGGTCTACCTGCTGCCGCCCGGAGGCGGGGAGGCGCAGGAGGCGTGGAGTGCCGAGGCGAGTACCGAGCCGAGCGGTGCGCCGCATGCGCCCGGTGCACCGAGTGCGCCCGGTCCGCAGCGGGTGGGGGCGATGTTGCTCAGCCCGGCGTGGGGCGCGACGGAATCGAGCACCGGCGATGTTACCCTCTCGGTTCGTGTGTTTTCCGATCTTGATGAGTATGGGCGAGAGTTGTACCGCAGTTTCGTGTGGTTCGACAGCATCGGCTGCGACAGCATCTTGGCCGAGCTCCCGCCGCCGGAAGGGGTCGGGCTCGCGTTGCGCGACCGCCTGTTTCGAGCCTCCGACGGACGCTTCTGGCGTTCGGGGCTCGCGTGAGCCCTCAAGAGCGAGTCGTCACTCGTCGTGGCTGTACTTCAACAGATAATCGATCAAGATAAACGCAAGCGCCGCGCGCTCGTTGCGCGTTAAGCGTGTCTCGAGTTCCGACAACAGCTGCTGAATTCTCGCAGAGCTCTTCCGGTCGGTCATTGCGAGATCATACGCGGCGCGTAGTTGCCGCTCGTTGATGCAGTATACCGATTCACCACCCGAGATCTCGATCTGCTTCACCTCGTTCCTCCTTGCCGGCGCACGCTCCCGTGCCGGCCGGCGTTTGCGGCGATCCGAGGGGCGGCGGTCGGAGCGCCGGTCGACACCTGTGGAAAGGCGAGCTCCCGGTGGCCCAACCACACACCACGAAAGGGGGAAGGGGCCGCCGGGATACTCGCCGGAGAGATCATCGGGTCTCGGTCATGCTTGAAAGCTTTGCCCGCAGCCACAGGTGTGCAGCGCGTTCGGGTTCGAGAAGCGAAACCCGGCACGCACCAAGTCATCCGAGTAATCGACCTCGAGCCCGGCGAAATGCGGAAGACTCGCGGGGTCGGTGATCACCCGGATCTCTTCGTCCTCAAATAGCACGGCATCCTCGGGAGCGCGGGTAGAATCGATCCCGGCGGCGTAGCTCATGCCGGAACAGCCGCCTGCCTCGACCCAAAGTCGTAGCGCGTTCTCATGCGACACCTCCAACTGCCGCAGCTGCCGCCGCGCGCTGTCTGAGAGTGTTATGTACTGGGCCATACCGACCTCCTATTAATGATAAGTACTGTGGTAAGCAATTATACCGCGCGTGTCAAGCGGTGTGTGTTAAGCGGTCGCTGAGTCGAGCCTTACCGGGCCGGATGCTTGGTGCGGAACGGCCTCGAGTACGGCGTTGTGATCGTCCGAAAGTCCCGCGATCGTTACCTCGACAAAACTGTTGGGGACCGCGCGGAGATCCGAACGCCCTGCCGAGCCGCGCTCGCCGTACAACGCGATCGGTACGTAGTGCTCTCCGTATCCGTGACCGATGAGTTGCGCGGTGCCGGTGCCGCGGCCGCCGCCCGCGCCGCGGCCGCCGCCCGCGCCGCGGTCGGGGCTTGCAGCGCGTAGATTCGCCGAGCCCTCGGGCACCACGCGCTCGAGGAGGAGCCGCTGGTTCAGGCCGGTGAAGCCGCGACGGTAGCGTACGCGGTTATTCTCGGAGATCTCGCGAATCTCGGCGGCGCGCCGCTTTTTGGCCTCGCTCGAGACCTGGTCGGCCTGCCG
>PUOW01000161.1 GCA_003552185.1 Spirochaetaceae bacterium | reverse complement strand
CCGCGTGCCGCTATCGCGCGGATGTCTTGCTCGGTATAAAGCCGTTTTCCCATCGCGGCCTACTCGGACTTTTTCGGCGCGGGTTTCGAGTTCTTCGGCAGAATAACCTCCACGTCGCTGTGCGGACGAGGAATGACATGTACGCTCACGAGCTCCCCTACGCGCTGCGCCGCGGCCGCTCCCGCGTCGGTCGAGGCCTTGACTGCACCCACGTCGCCGCGCACCATCACCGTGACGAACCCGCCGCCGATCTGCTCTTTCCCGAGCAACTTCACGTTCGCCGCCTTGACCATTGCATCGGCAGCCTCGATTGCTCCAACCAAGCCCTTCGTCTCGACCATGCCGAGTGCGATCATTTGAATCTCTGCCATCCTTTTGCTCCTTCTCGTTCAGCTATTTCAGTTCTTTTAGTACGCGTTCTACGATCGTGCGCACTAAATCCTCGGTATTACGGTTGTTGCGGGTGTCGTGATCCGCCGCAGTGCCGGCGTCCGGCCGGCCCGTAGTGTTCGTCTCAAGCGGTGCCACATCCGGCGCCGGGGTGTAGGCCTCGTCCGGCGGCGCGGCGGTCTCGTACGCCAGCCGCTTTACGTTGAGCAGGTGCCGGGTCGTGATGTTGTCGGCCACCACCGCGCCGCCGACGCCTCCGGGTGCCAGCGTCATAGAGGGAACCACTCCGGTGGTTGCGCCGACCGCGCCGAGCGTGCCCCAGGTATTGACGATGATCCGAAACGCGGGCTTCTCGAGCCCGAACGCCATGATCACGTCCTCGTCGTGCGCGTGAATCACAAGCGAGTGTCCGTCGCCGCCGAACTTCAGCAACTCGATGCAGCGTTCGCACCCTGCCCTCCAATCGTTCTCGACGAAGAATCCGAGCGCGGTCGTGAGCTTCTCCCTGCTGAACGGATGATCCGGCCCTACGCCGTTGAGCTCTCCGACCAGAACCCGCGCGGTCTTCGGGACCGTGATCCCGGCGAGGCGCGCGAGCTGTTGCGGGGTCTTGCCGACGCTTTCGGGGCGGATCCCGCCGTCGGCGGTGAACAGAGCCGCCTCGAGCGCGCGCTTCTCACTTTCCGCGAGCCAGTGCGCCCCGTGCCGCTGCATCTCGTCTTTTAGCCGTTCGGCGATCTCGCGGTGCGCCACCACCGCCTGTTCGGTGGCGCAGATCACCGAGCAATCGAACGCCTTGCTGTTCACGATGTCGCGCGCCGCCTTCGGGATATCGGCGCTGCGGTCGACGTACGCCGGAACATTGCCGGGGCCCACGCCGATTGCCGGTTTTCCGACGCTGTGCGCGGCCCGAACCATCGGGGTGCCGCCGGTCGCGAGAATCATCGAGACCGCGTAATGCTGCATGAGCTCCCGGCTTCCGGGGAGCGTGATCGTGGTGAGGCAGGAGACGAGCCCGGCGGGCATGCCGGCGGCCTCACCGGCCTCGGCCATGAGGCGTACGGTCTCGAGGCTGCAGCGCTTGGCGCTCGGGTGCGGCGCGATCACGATGCCGTTACGGGCCTTCACCGCGATCAAGATCTTGTAGATCGCGGTTGAGGTGGGGTTGGTGCTCGGCGTGAGAGCCGCGATCACACCCACCGGCCAACCGATCTCGATCAGGCCGGCCTCCCGGTCGCGCCGAATGACCCCGACGGTGGCCTCGTCCTTGATTGAGTTCCAGACATCACGACTCGAGAAGCGGTTCTTGATCGTCTTATGAACCGCAACGCCGTAGCCGGTCTCTTCGTGCGCAAGCTCGGCAAGGCGCTGCGATTCGCGGTAGGCCGCCTCGGCCATCGCTTCGCAGACCCGGTCTACCTCGCCCTGTGTCGCCGAGGCGAAACGCCGCTGCGCTTCTCGGGCGGCTACCGCGAGGCGGCGCGATTCCTGAATCGATTGTAGGTCGAGGTCGTAGTTGTCGTTCATGCGCTTCTCCTTCCCCGATCCGTCGTCAAGCCGCGGCGTCAGAACTTCAGCGGGCTACACGCAACCTCGAGCACCGCGTCCTGAAACGCCTGGCAGGCGGCCTTACACGCGCTCTGCGTTCCCACCATCAGCGCGCCGGCGAAGTTGGTCTCGGACGGCGGTTTCCACCAGATCTTGATCTCGACCTCGGCCGCTTTTAGCGCCGCGTCGATCGCGTAGGATGCCTCGATCGGGGGTGCTATGAGGTACGCCATCGGGGTGCCTTCCGGTACCCCGGCCTCGCCCGAGAGATAGCTGCCCGAGCGCGAGATGGTGTGCGGGAAGAACGCGATCGAGTCGTCGTTGTTCGCCGAGTAAAACCACGCCTGCTCCTCGGCGTACGCGATACAGGCGTTTAATCCGGAGCGCACCTCGGCCGGGTCGGGGCCGGCGAGAATACCGATGATCTCGCCCGAGAGCGGGCCGGACTGATGAGCGGCGCCGGCATAGAAGCTGTGGGCGTACACCACCTCGACCGCGGCCATCTTGGTGGCTTCATCGAGCGCGGTGTAGAGCGCATCGTCGACGTTGCAGGTTATCAGGCCGATGCTGCGTTGGTCGGACCGCAGACCGAGCTCCTTGGCGTACGACGGGTGCACGTTCGGGATCATGCGAGCCGCGAGCACCTCGGGCTTAATCGGATCTAGAACTGCCATGATTTATCCCTCCTTCGAGATCTTCAGGCGAAGCTCGATGCCGCTGGCCTGATACTTCAGATATTTTTTAACCTGCTCGACGATGAACGCACCGGCTTCGAGCGGATTGGTACCGCCGTTGTTTGTGATCATACAGAATGCATCGCGGTCGCCGTCGGTCTT
>PUOW01000220.1 GCA_003552185.1 Spirochaetaceae bacterium | reverse complement strand
CGGCCTGCAGGGTGATATCCCCCTGACTCTCACCCGCATGCTGCCACTGCTGCAGAGCCGAACGGCCATGTCAGAGGAGTTAGAGGATGCAGTGACGGCGGCCAAGGAGAAGATACGGGATCAGATTGACTCAGACATGTCCCAGGACGGTGAACCGGTGCATCCCGGTTTTCTGGTCGGCCTTCTAAGGCGCCACGTTAAGCCAGATGCCGTGGTGGCTGTCGATGTTGGGGATCACACCTACTGGTTTTACAAGCGCTTTCAGTGCCGGCGGCAGTTTATCCTCATGTCTGCCTCCATGGCCAGCATGGGGTTCGCACTGCCGGCAGCATTGGCTGCGCAGTTCCAAGAACCGCAACGCCAAGTGGTATGCGTCACCGGGGATGGTGGATTCGGAATGGTCATGGCAGAATTCACCACTGCAGTGAAGCACCATCTGCCCATCAAGGTGGTAGTCTTGAACGATGGCTGCCTGAAGAATATCAAGAAAGAACAGGCCAGAGATGGTTATCCCGAGTACGGGATAGATCTGCACAATCCGGATTTCGCTGCTTTCGCCGAGAGCACCGGAGCCTTGGGACTGAGAGTCGTATCGGGCAAAAAACTGGAATCTGCGATCAGGGAGGCTTTCTCCTACGACGGTCCCGCCCTGCTGGATGTACTGGTTGACCCAGAATCAATGCTACCCGGAGTCAAGCGAGTTAAGAGATTGTAAACCAACGGCGGCAGGGCGCCCACCGGCCAGGATTCGGGCTCTGTTCACAGGACGGTCACTCCATGAACCAGGATCTTCTCAAGAACAGAGCTCGTTTGCCGGCTCCACCGACTGCGTAGGCAATACCCCTGAGGAGTATACACGTCGGGCGAAACTGCCTGACGGGCCTGTCTTATTTGGTGGGTCAGTTGAATGCTGAACCCAGTCTGCCACGCTCTAGGCGGTGGCTATCCCCCACGAGTGCCTCTAGCAGGCAAAGAAGATTAGCATCGAGCCGCGCCATTTTAAATTGATATGTCATTGAGTCAACCGGAAGCTTGCTGACCCCCGCGCATGTCTTGTCGGACACTTAAGCCGGAAGGGGATGAATGCATGATGTTTGCGGTTGTTTCTGCAACGGAGACGACTTTGACCACCACGCCGTGGCCTTGGTGGCTCGGCGGCCTGATAATCGGACTCCTGGTGCCGATTCTGTACTACCTTTTCAATGTGAGTCTTGGAGTATCAACTGGTTTCGCCAGCATGATCAAGGCGGTGGTCCCAGCCACCAAACTGAAATGGCTCAGTTCACCGAAATTCGATGACCGTTGGAGCTGGCGTTTGTTCTTTCTGGGCGGAATGCTTCTGGGCGCCATCGTGGCAAACATTCTGGGTGGCGGGGTAATGATCACACTTGACATGGGAATACTGACCTCCAATCTACCGTGGACCACTCCACTGGTGGGGATATTTCTGCTGGGAGCAGGTTTTCTCATCGGTCTGGGAGCTCGCTTGGCCGGGGGATGCACTTCCGGACACAGCATCCACGGCATAGCCACCCTGCAGTCCTCCAGCATTTCCGTTACAGTTGTCTTCCTCGCATTCGGAGCCTTAACGGCAAACCTCATGAGGGCACTGCTATTGGGCGGAGTGGGGTGATGGGTATGAAAGCAAAGATATTGCTTCTGGGCATGATTTTTGGCTTCACCCTCACTCAGGTAAGGGCATCGGAATACGACATGATTCACGGTATGTTCGTGGGCACCGATCTAAAAATCGCATGGGTTATCCTGACTGCCATCGCTGTCGGGGCTATGGGAATGAGAATACTCAGACTGACTGGCAATAAAACGGTTAGCGGTCAGGCTGTAAAGATATCGCTCAAACCTATCCGCCGCGGCGTCCTGTTCGGAGCCGCCCTGTTCGGTACCGGTTGGGGACTATCGGGGGCCTGTCCGGGTACGGTCCTGGCCCAGATCGGCTCAGGCAGAGTACTGGGACTGTTCACTCTGGCGGGGATGCTGTTGGGAACCTATGCCTACGCACTTCTGATGGAAAGGCGGTGAGGGGACGGCATTCCTCTTTATGAGAAGTTGCCACCTGGTTAATGGGTGATTAGTGATTTATGCCATTGCCGTGAGGGTTTATGGACGGTGCAGCAGGTACGCCGCACTGTCCATATTCGGTAACAAACCCCGAGCAGTTCGAACGCCCTCTCCTGTAGCGGAGTGGGGCGTGCGTACTGGTGGAAGGTGACCCCGGTTCCCTCAACTGCACCTCATTCTTCTGAGATTCTTCAGCAGTATCTTGAACCTGCGCGCCAGTTCGCCATCGTCAGTCCATAAGTCTTAACACCACGGAGTAGATCTGCGGAACCTGACTTCGTTGAAGGACACCTGCAGTTTTGCTAAATTACTCAGGTTCTCCAAGGACGCAATATCCTGTGTTTCATTATTTGAAGAGCCAGTTTTTCCTTAAATCGGTCAGGTTCCTCAGTAGGGGACAGGTCGCTTGTCTCATTGAAGCCAGGCTAAGCTCACGGAGGTTCGAAGGATTCTCTAGAGGAGACAGACCCGCTATGATATTGCCAAAAACATCGCGTTCAGGAGAGCCAACCCGTCGTTGAGCGGTCCTTGAGCTAATTGCCATCCAACTCTAATTCTCTAAGATTGTCCGCATACTCTAAGTTGTGTAGCGTGGAAGTTGACCCGGAAGATTCCGCAGAAATTGACGGTTACGGTACATACACTCAGGGGGACACAGTCACCATCAGGATGAAACCTGAAGAGAGTACCACGCTG
>PUOW01000234.1 GCA_003552185.1 Spirochaetaceae bacterium | reverse complement strand
GCCGCTGAGCCCGGGCCGCTGAGCCCGGGCAGCCCGGCGCCGCCGCGGCCGCGACGCGGGCTCGCGGGCGCGCTCAGAGCTGCGACAGCACGAGGCTCGAGTTGTGGCCGCCGAACCCAAACGAGTTCGAGAGCGCGGCCTTGATCGGCTTCTCGACGACCTCGGTCGGCAACTGCACCGGCGGGAGCTCGGGGTCGGGGGTAAAGATGTTTATGTTTGCCGGGATGCGGCCCTCTCGGAGCGCCTGTACCGTTAAGATCGCCTCTACCGCGGCGGTAGCGCCGAGTAGGTGGCCGTGGTACGACTTTGTGGAGCCGACGTGCGTCTGCTCCGGGCTTTCTTTGATGAGCTCGTAGATGCCGTTGAGCTCGGCGATGTCGCCGACCGGGGTAGAGGTGCCGTGGGTATTGATGTACCCGAGGTCCGAGGCGTTGAGCTCGGCGAGATCGAGCGCCATCTGCATCGCGTAGGCGGCGCCCTTGCCGTCGGGGTCGGGCGCCACAAAATCGTACGCGTCGCCCGACATACCGCAGGAGCGCACCTCGCAGAGAATGTCGGCACCGCGGCGTTCGGCGTGTTCAAGGTCTTCCAGAATCAGGATGCCCGCGCCTTCGCTCAGGACAAACCCGTCGCGGTCTTGGTCGTAGGGGCGCGAGGCGGTTTCGGGTGAGTCGTTTCGGGTTGAGAGCGCCTGCATGTTTCCGAACGCGGTGATCGCGAGCTCCATCAAGGTGCCCTCGGCGCCGCCCGCCACCATGACGTCGGCCATGCCGTTTTTGATGATCATCTGCGCGGTTGCGATCGAGTGGTTGGCGGTAGCGCAGGCGGTTTGGAGGCTCAAGTTCGGCCCGCGCAGGCCGTACATCATGCTGAGCACTCCCGAGGCCATGTTGCCGATCGCCATCGGGATATAGAACGGGCTCACGCTGCGTGGGCCTTTGGCCAAAAGTCCGACGCTGTTGTTGTGTTGCACCGTGAGGCCGCCGATGCCGCTGCCGACCGCGATGCCGACCCGGCGTAGATCCTCGATCTGCGAGAGCCGGGCTTGTTCGGCCGCTTCCTGCATCGCCGCCGCGGCGTAATGGCAGAAGCGGTCCATGCGTTTCGCTTTCTTGCGCATATCGCCTTCGAAGTACTGCGTATAGTCGAAATTCTGCACATCGCCGGCGATTTGACATGCCAGGTGCGAAGCATCGAAGCGCTCGATGCGGCGGATCCCGCTTCGGCCGCTAAGTACGGTTTCCCAACTCTCTTTCACCGAGTTTCCGACCGGGTTAACCGTGCCCATGCCCGTGATCACTACTCGTCGTTCCTGCATTGATGTAACTCTCCTGTCGGATATACCGCGCCGCGCGGGTTTGAACCCGCGCGCAATTTCGATACAATCCTATCGAGTAGGTGCCGGCTTGTCGTTCGCAAAAGTCGGTTTTTTTTGTGGTATTGTCTGATCGGTGCCTGTTGGGCGTTGCCCGTATGCTGATGAAAAGAGACACCCGATATGCGACTGTTGTTTTTCATACGCAATATCTCGGTTAGTCGACGAACCACCGGATGGGAGCACGACCCCACCGAACGGCGGGTGCACGAGCTGCTGTTCTGTCGCTCGGGCGAAGGCTCGTTGGTGCACGAGGGGGGACGGGCGCGCGTGCGCACCGGCAGCTTGTTGTTCAATCCGCGCGGTAAGCTGATCTCGAGCCAAGAGGCGCTTTCGGTGGTTCAGGTGCTGTTCTCGGAAGAGCTGTTCTCACCCTCGGTGCATATGGATAGGGAAGCGCTCTACGTGCTGGGGCTGATCAAGCTGCACGCGCAGAAGCAGAATCACATCGAGCTTTCGCGGATCGGCACCGAGCGGATGAACACCTTGGTGGACGCGATGCTGTGGGAGTTTCGCAATCGCTACCGCGGCTACTCCTGGGCGTTGCGATTGAAGCTGATCGAGCTACTGATCACGGTGATGCGCGATACTCAGTTCAAGATTCCGATCAAAGGCCTCAGGCCGCTCGCGAGTACGCGCATCCAGGACGCGGTATCGTATTTGAACACCGATTACATGAACCCCATTACGGTGGAGGACGTGCTGAAATCCTGCGGCCTCAGCCGCAGCCACTTTCACGCGCTGTTCAAGCGCGAGACCGGCCGCACCTTTGTGCAGTATCTCTCGGCGCTGCGGTGCGCCAAGGCGGCCGAGCTTCTTGTGACCACCGATCGGCCGATTCTCGATATCGCCCTCGAGTGCGGCTTTCGAAATCTGAGCCACTTCTATCACGTGTTCAAGCGCGAGCACGAGATCAGCCCGAAGCAGTATCGGCTGCTGGGAGGCGCCGCTTCATGAGTGTGTTACCCCATTGGGACCAAGCCTGTCGCGAGCTCGCGCAGCGCGACGAAACGCTCGGAGCATTGATCGCCGAGCACGCCGGGGATCGACTGCGGGGAAGCGGCGACGGGTTTCGGACGCTCTTGAACGCGGTGGTTGGGCAGCAGATCTCGGTGGCGGCCGCGGCCGGCATCTGGGCGCGGTTGCTGGAGGCGTTTCCGGACCCGAGCCCGGCGCGCCTCGCCGCCGCCGACCGGTCGGAGCTGCGCGCGCTCGGGCTGTCGTGGCGCAAGGCGGAGTATGTCATCGGGATTGCCGAGGCCTTTGAAAGCGGAGCGGTAGACCCGGCACGTTGGAGCGAGTGCGACGATCGCGCGGTTCGCGCCGAGCTCACCGCGCTGCGCGGTGTCGGCGGCTGGACCGCCGACATGATTCTGATCTTCTATCTGCACCGCCCGGACGTGCT
>PUOW01000388.1 GCA_003552185.1 Spirochaetaceae bacterium | reverse complement strand
TTTGAAAAACAACTTGGCTATGTCAAAAAACTTGTCGAAATTCGTTTTGAGATTGTGCATGTCGGAGGAAATTGTTTTAGCGGATTATTTCCCCTAATATACTAATATTTAGTATAATGCAAAATCTTTTTTCTTTATTCTTTCAAAAAATTTCAATCGCACAACACGTTATTATTATATTTATACCATCAAAATTTTATGTTTTGTAACATTAGTTTCCACTAAAAGTTAATTAACGTTCTTTGAAATCCTTGATAGATCACGCTTTTAGAGCTTTTTGAGGTGGTGACGATTTGAATTGATTAGGTTTGCCTTTAAAACAAGGCAACCATGAACCAAGGCAAATACGTTTTCAGCCAAATTTTTGAGTTTTTACCGCAACGAGTTTTTGACAAATTTGTCAATTAATATGCTGGTAACAAGTACATTAAACACTTCACCTGTTGGAATCAGCTGCTATGCATGGTTTTCGGCCAACTTACCAATCGTGATAGCTTGCGAGATTTGATTATGGCCATCAATGCCCACCAAGGCAAGTCATATCATCTTGGGTTTGGAAAGAGTGTAACCCGGAGTAATCTTGTAAAGGCCAATGAAAACAGGGACTATCAAATATTTAAAGTATTTGTTTATCATCTTGTGGCTATTGCCAGTCAACAAAGAGCCAACCATGACTTTAAAATCAAGGGACAGGTCTATGCGTTTGATTCCACCACCATTGATCTGTGCTTGAGTGTCTTCTGGTGGGCTAAGTTCCGCAGGAACAAAGGGGTGATAAAGCTTAACACTTTGTTTGATGTTACCACCCAAATCCCGGCATTTGTACATATAACCCCAGCGGGAGTGCATGATGTAAATGCAATGGGAGTTCTTGTTTATGAACCCGGAGCATATTACATATTTGATCGGGGGTATGTGGATTAAGAGCGGCTTTACCGGATAACAAAAAACTCTGCAAGTTTTGTTGCCAAGGCTAAAACCAACCTTTGCTTTAATCGCATGTACTCGCTGAAGAGCAAGAAAGTCGCAGGTGTAAAAAGTGATCAAATTGGCAAGCTTACAGGCTTTTATGTGTCTAAGGATTATCCTGACAAATTGCGCCGGGTAAGTACGATAAGGAAACTGACCTAACCTTCACTTTTCTTTCAAACAACTTTGAGCGTTCAGCAAAGAAGATTGCCTATTTGTATAAAAATCGCTGGCAGGTTGAGCTTTTCAAGTGGATCAAGCAACACCTGAAAATCAAAGCATTTTGGGGAACAACCGAAAATGCAGTACGCATCCAGGTATATTCAGCCATCATTGCATATTGTATGGTGGCAATTGTTGGGTCAAGCTTGAAAATTGAGCGTTCAACTTACAAAATTCTACAGGTTTTGGACATATCGCTACTGGATAAAACCCCTGTTAATGAGCTACTTAAAAACGTGAACTACCAAGATATCAAAGAACCATTTTGTAACCAACGGTCTCTCAGTCTAATTTAAGTGGACAGTAGTGGTTTTGTAAAAATTATTATGATCTCAAGTTACAAACACTTTTATATTTTTAATTTTTTAGTTTTTCTGATCTTATATTCTCTGGATATTAGCAATCTTCAATAGTTTTTTTTATAAAAACACTAGAAATATGTGTATTAGAGGCAAGATCAACTTATTTTTAATGTTATTTACATGTTTATTGCTTATTGGTTGTGCCGGCAACTCAGAAACGGATCAACTTGCCAAAGAATTGGCAATTGTAAATTGCGATTTGACTCACCATGAAGAAAGATTAACAGAAACAGAATTTGGTTCAGACGAATACGACCAATTGATTGAAGGGTTGGAAATTTTGAGAGAAGAGCGAAACTTTCTTCTAGATAAAATAAATGAAAGATACAATACTGACGAGGAGTTTGATCAATTTTACCAGATATATCAGCAAAAACACAAAGAATATTGTCAATAAAAACATAAACATCATTGAAAGATCTAACTAGGTTTTGGATGAAGTCTGTATTGTGTCTACCAAAAAATGTAACGCAATTTTCGAAGCAAGTTTTTGCGTTTATGATGGCAGGTAGATTTTTTTTTTGTAGTTTTACGACTATTTTAACATATTTTTTATATTTTAGACCAGAGTTCATTGAAACAGACAGGTTGTTAAGTCATTCATAATTGTTTACTATCTTAGAATAAAATTGGTTTCATTAAGTAATTTTTTGAAAAAGATATCCATGCGTTTATTTATAATTACATTAATTATTTCCACCCTGAGCACTATATTGTTTAATTTACCTGTTTTGGCTAATGACAAGGCTCAAGCAAGTCAAAAAGAAAACCAAGCAACAAGTACGGGTAAACAAATAAAACCATTGGACACATTTTCAGCCGTTACATTTAGTTTTGGAAATACCTACGAAAACCTGGACCAGGAAATCACGATAACAGTGGCCTTTGAAAAGTCCGACCTGGAGATTGTCTCGGTGGAGGCCCTGGATAACATCACCGTAGATTACGGCACGGCCCTTGAAGACGTGCCGCTGCCCGAAACCATAGAGGTCACCCTGGACAACGATTCAACTACCGACCTGGACGTAACCTGGGACGGGGGCACTCCGCCTTACGATGGACAAGAGGCCGGCACCTACGCCTTTGAAGGCACGCTTACCCTGCCCGAGGGCATTGTCAACCCCGACGGCCTTACCGCCGAGGTGGATGTGATCGTGGAGGAAGAGCCCGACCTGGAGATTGTCTCGGTGGAAGCCCTGGATGATATCACCGTAGATTACGGAACGGCCCT
>PUOW01000134.1 GCA_003552185.1 Spirochaetaceae bacterium | reverse complement strand
TGCTGAAGGAGGACTCACGCAAGACCGTGCTCACCGCCTACCAGGAGCGCAAGCGGGAGCAATTGCGCCACGCTTTCCTCGACGAGAAGGTCGACATCGGCCTCTTCCCGGCCATCCAGGCACAGTTGCTTGCAAGACATCTGCGAGGTGATCTGGATGGTTATCCTCCCTTTCTCTGGAAGTAGGGCACCACCATGATGGTCGTCGTCAGCTACGATGTGAGCACGAGCAGCGCGGGCGGAGAGGGGCGGCTACGCCGCGTCGCTAAGGCTTGTCGCGATTACGGGCAAAGGGTGCAGTTCTCGGTGTTCGAAATCGAAGTTGACCCTGCCCAGTGGGCGCTTCTGCGGGACAGGCTCTGCAAACTCATCGACCAGGAACAGGACACCCTACGGTTCTATTTCTTGGGTCGGAATTGGCAGAGGAACGTCGAGCACGTTGGAGCGAAGCCGGTGCTGGATCTGAATGGACCGCTCATATTCTGATCTGCTAGAGCCGCGAACCGGTAGCGTCCGGAGCAACATGGGCAGGTTCGCGGCTGCAGTATGTTTCTGATGAGGCAAGCATTTTCTGATCTCTGACCCACGATTGTCGGCTAGTGGGATGGCTGGTTTTCGCGGTTCGCGACGACTGTCGAGTTTTTCTATTTGTTTCAGTGATTTGTGAAGACGTAGTCGCGCCCCTCGCGGGCGCGTGGATTGAAACAGGCAGAAACTCGAGGACCGGGCAAAGCAGGCCGCGTCGCGCCCCTCGCGGGCGCGTGGATTGAAACTTCCTGGATGTCCATCACCAGTTCGCGCACCTCCGTCGCGCCCCTCGCGGGCGCGTGGATTGAAACCGCTGCTGCTCTGGGACGGACCCGGCGACCAGAGGTCGCGCCCCTCGCGGGCGCGTGGATTGAAACGCTCGGGCGTCACGAACATTTGCGCTCATACCCCGTCGCGCCCCTCGCGGGCGCGTGGATTGAAACCGCGCGCTGCCGGCGCATCGCCTCGCTGAACGCGGGTCGCGCCCCTCGCGGGCGCGTGGATTGAAACAGATCACGCTTATGGTGGATGTGTATAGCCCGGAGTCGCGCCCCTCGCGGGCGCGTGGATTGAAACCTCGCTGGTCCCTGGCAATGTCCTTCAGGATCCGTCGCGCCCCTCGCGGGCGCGTGGATTGAAACGGCAACCTCGAAACACTGTATGCCGCGGTCGATGGTC
This sequence comes from Spirochaetaceae bacterium, assembly GCA_003552185.1. Taxonomy (GTDB): domain Bacteria; phylum Spirochaetota; class Spirochaetia; order DSM-27196; family SLAA01; genus B1Sed10-166. Next base: position 1,589 of record PUOW01000134.1, on the reverse strand, counting down.
GCGCCCCTCGCGGGCGCGTGGATTGAAACGTGGATGATGTAGGCCATATCTCTCTCCCATGGTGTCGCGCCCCTCGCGGGCGCGTGGATTGAAACGGCATTCGGCGCAGCAGCTTGCGCGCCAGTTGGTGTCGCGCCCCTCGCGGGCGCGTGGATTGAAACTGTCATTTTTGTTCATGAACCACCATGGAGAACAGGTCGCGCCCCTCGCGGGCGCGTGGATTGAAACGTCAAACATGGCGCCGATGACGCGAATGGCGGCGTGTCGCGCCCCTCGCGGGCGCGTGGATTGAAACTACCTGTCGGCGGAATCGTCCTACGTCGAAGGCAGGTCGCGCCCCTCGCGGGCGCGTGGATTGAAACTGTTGGTTCTACAACCTTCCTTAGCGCCCCACCCGTCGCGCCCCTCGCGGGCGCGTGGATTGAAACATCTCGATTTTCATGCGTTTAGAAGCGGCCCGCCCGTCGCGCCCCTCGCGGGCGCGTGGATTGAAACACCCCGGTCATCGGAATCGCGCGCGCAACGCTGAGTCGCGCCCCTCGCGGGCGCGTGGATTGAAACTTGCCGATCTGGTAGCCCTGCCACCCGCTCAAACGTCGCGCCCCTCGCGGGCGCGTGGATTGAAACTTTTATCGTCAGGTGACGGTCGCCGCGAACGAACGTCGCGCCCCTCGCGGGCGCGTGGATTGAAACGAGACGACTGGGCAATACATGGGACTGCCATCATGTCGCGCCCCTCGCGGGCGCGTGGATTGAAACGTCGGTGTCAATCGCCGTCAGCCAGCAGTCGTACGTCGCGCCCCTCGCGGGCGCGTGGATTGAAACTGAAATCCGGCCGCCGATCGCCGATCTTGCCCGGGGTCGCGCCCCTCGCGGGCGCGTGGATTGAAACTTCAGCAACTGCAATCTGATTCTCGTGTCATCGAGGTCGCGCCCCTCGCGGGCGCGTGGATTGAAACGGCCGCGACCCGGTGCAGGTGGACATCGAGCGCGAGTCGCGCCCCTCGCGGGCGCGTGGATTGAAACCGGCGCATGGCCGAACAAACCCGCTGGCAAGTGCGTCGCGCCCCTCGCGGGCGCGTGGATTGAAACACGCGGTCGGCGTCGATCTCGAGCAGGCCATCGTGTCGCGCCCCTCGCGGGCGCGTGGATTGAAACCCGCAGCATGGTGTCAGTGACCCGTGCCGGGATCGTCGCGCCCCTTGCGGGCGCGTGGCGTTGGTGGCGTAGAACTACGCGCGGCACCAACAACACGCGCCAGCCACGAGGGCAGGTGATCGACTCGGGCCAACGCACTACGCATCCTGAGTCCGAGGTCCGGAGCGCTGCGCGTTTGCCGCCCAGTACTCGGCCCTAAGCGCTAAACACTCCGCTCTTGGCGCTAAGCCCTGAGCGCTCAGCCCTCGGCACGAGGCGCTTCGCGCTGAGCGCTCGGTGCTCGGCGCTCGGTGCTCGGTGCTCGGTGCTCGGTGCTCAGGACTCAGAGCCAAGGGCTGAGGGGCAGGGGCAGGGGTTGACCGCCCTCTGCCTGATGACTATGTTTCGCGACTCCAATCACTGGCAAAGGGAACCGCCATGCTTGCACTCAC
>PUOW01000021.1 GCA_003552185.1 Spirochaetaceae bacterium | reverse complement strand
GAGCGAGTGATGCGGCGCCGGCGCAGGCACTCGATCGAGCGGTTCGGCACGCCGGGCGGCGCCGGGCCACGCACGCGGCGAGGACCCGAGGCCGCCGGAAAAAGCGCAACTATGCTGTTCTAACCGCTTGTCGCGCGCGGCCAAGCGGGTCACAATTGGCGATCATGGCAGATCTCAATACGACGTATCTCGGGCTAAATCTTCGCAATCCGGTGGTCGCCTCCAGCTCGGAGATTACCAACTCGGTCGGCGGTGTAAAGGAAGTAGCGAACGCCGGCGCAGGCGCGGTAGTGCTCAAATCGCTGTTCGAGGAACAGATGAACGCCGAGCTCGGTAGCGCCGGCGGGACAGTGTATCAGGACGAGGCTCGCTCCTACATGCTCGACCTCGGCAAGACACACGCGCCGCAGACGTATCTGAAGCTGGTAAGCGAGGCGAAGCGCAGCGTTGATATTCCGGTGATCGCCAGCGTGAACTGCATCAGCACCCGGTGGTGGATCGACTACGCGAAGCAGATCGAGGATGCAGGCGCCGATGCGCTGGAGCTCAACATTGCGATTATGCCGGTGGGCCTGGACGAGACCGCCGGAGAGATCGAAGACCGTCTCTTCGAGATCGTGCACTTCGTGCGCTCGCAGGTACGGCTGCCGCTGGTGGTGAAGATCGGACCGTACCACACCGCGTTGCCGCAGGTAGTGCGCAATCTGGTGTCGATCGGCGTGAACGGAGTCGTGCTGTTCAACCGCTTCTATCAACTCGACATCGACCCCGAGAACCTCGAACCGGTACCGGGCTACCAGTTCAGCAACTCGCTGGAGCTGCATCTGCCGCTTCGCTGGGTGGCGATTCTCTCGTCGAAGATCGCCTGCGACTTCTCGATTTCCACCGGAGTGCACACCGGGCGGGACACGATCAAATCGATCGTCGCCGGGGCGAAGATCGTGCAGATCGCATCGGTGCTGTTCACGCAGAAGACCGCACACATCGGCACGATGGTCAAGGAACTCGATCAGTGGCTCGATGAGCAGGGCTACGCCGGCGTGAACGACGCCCGCGGGCAGCTGGCGAGAGCAGGCAAGCACCGGCCCGAAGAGCTCGAGCGGTTCCAGTACGTGTCGGCGCTGGCGACGGCAAGCGGCGGCAATCGCTCGCGGAAGTGAGTGGAACGACGCCGCCGGGCGTTGACCGGCGGCGGACGGCGGGGCGATGATAGCCCCCATGACCAAGCTCAAACGAGTCGAGCGTACGCTCGCAGGCGAGGCGGTCGACCGCCCGCCGGTTACGATGTGGAGCCACTTCGGCGTGCAGCACCGCCCGGGTGGCGAGTTCGCGCGCATCAGCCTCGATTACTTCCGGCATTACGACTACGACCTGCTCAAGCTCATGAACGACTACTTCTACCCGATGCCGGACGGGATCGAGGAGCTTGCATCCGCCGAAGATCTCGCTCGCCTCGAGCGCTTCCGTCCCCAGGAGTGCCGGTGGGCCGAGCAGCTGGCGGCGGTCGAGTACCTCTCGGCCGAGCTCGCCGGCGAAGCGCTGTTCATCGACACCATCTTCGAGCCGTGGCAGACACTCGAGCGCACCCTCGCCGGAGAGCATCTGCGCCGTCTCATGAGCGAAGCCCCGGATGCGGTGAAGGCCGCGCTCGAGGTGGTCACCGATAACCTCATCGAATATGCGAGGGCGAGCATCGAGCACGGGGCTTCGGGCATCTTCATCACCGTGAAGGCGAGCGAGGAGTACCTCACCCGCGCCGATGCGGCCGAGTTCGAGCTGCCGTATGCGCGCCGGCTGCTCGAGGCGGTAGCCGACCTCGCACCGATGAACACCGTCCACGCCCACGGAGGGAATATCTATACTGATGATGTTGTCTCCCTGCCCGCTGCGGTGCTCAGCTACCAGGACCGCGGCGCATCCAACCCATCGCTCACCGAGATGCGCTCGCACTTCGACGGCTGCCTGATGGGCGGGATCGACCACACCGATTTCGTCAACCGCACCCCCCGCTACATCCGCGAGCGCACTCGCGAGGCGATCGCCGAGGGCGGCCGGCAGAAGTTCATCCTCGCCAACGGCTGCAGCACGCCGGCGGAGGTGAACCCGGTGGTGCTCCACGCGGTGGTCGAGGAGGCGAAAGCGGCGGCGAGGTGATGAACCGGCTATCCCCGCTACCGGCCGATCGCTTCGTAGAATCCGGGACGATTTTTCTCGGCAATCTTCAATCGCTGACGCGTTTTGCGCGGTAGTGGTAGGATAGGAGGGTAATTGCCGAGGATGTCGGATGTGAGCACACAGATCGAGACGCTGAAACACGAAATGGTTGAGCTCGTACGGGTGCAACGCGAGACAAGTACGATGTTCGCGGAGTTTGTCGAGGAAAGCCGCGCCGCCCGTGAGGCGAGTGCCGTAGAAATGGGCGCGCTGCGCGAAGAGGTGCGCACCTCGCGAGAAGCGAGCGCCGCCGAGATGTACGCGTTCCGCGAAGAGATGCGCGCCTCCCGGGAGGCGAGCGCCGCCGAGATGTACGCGTTCCGCGAAGAGATGCGCGCCTCCCGGGAAGCGAGCGCCGCCGAGATGCACGCGTTCCGCGAAGAGATGCGCGCCTCCCGAGAAGCGAGCGCCCGCGAGCTCGCCGAGTTTATCGAGGAACGCCGCGCCGCCCGCGAGGCGAGCGCCGCCGGGATGCACGCGTTCCGTGAGACGAGCGCCGCCGAGATGTACGCGTTCCGCGAAGAGATGCGCGCCTCCCGGGAAGCGAGCGCCGCCGAGATGCACGCGTTCCGCGAAGAGAT
>PUOW01000104.1 GCA_003552185.1 Spirochaetaceae bacterium | reverse complement strand
CGCACCGCGACCATATCGCCACCGGCTCGTGGACGCACCTGCTGCGGTTCTATCTGCCGCTCAGCCTGACGTCGGTTGTGTACCTGATGGCACAGCCGCTCATCACCGTTGGGATTGCGCGCGCCCCGTATCCGCTGCAGTCGCTTGCCGTCTGGCCGGTGATCAAAGCGTACCTGTTCCTGTTCGCGTCGCTCGCACTGTCGCTCCAGGAAGTGGCGCTTGCCCTGCTTGCGCAGCGCAACAGCGCCACCGAGCTCCGGCGCTTCACCACGAAGCTCGGCCTGGGGCTGAGCGCGCTCTTTCTAATTCTTGCGCTGACACCCGCAAATCAGTGGTGGTACACCACCGTTGCGGGACTTACACCCCGGCTTGCCCCGTTCACGCAGCAGCCGACGTTGTTGTTGTCGCTCGTGCCGCTTCTGTTTACGTTGAAGTCGTGGTTCAGGGCAAGGCACATCTACAACAAAGACACCATGGCTATCGGCAAGGCGGTGATACTGTACAGCGGTATCCTGTCCGTGGCGGTCGTCGGCGGCGCCTATCTCCTGCCGGTTCCCGGAGCGGTCTCCGGCGCGCTCGCGGTGACGGTCGCGGCGGTGGCCGAGATATCTTACCTCCAGTACAACGCTCGGCGTGGTAATCTCGAGCTAAAGGAAGCAGTTCCATGAAGACATCCAACGAGAAACTTCAGGCTTACGCGGAGCTCCTGCTGCGTAAGGGAGTCAACCTGCAGGCAGGACAGCGGTTGTTCGTGCGCAAGGCCCCGGTCGAGCAGGTCGAGTTTATGCGTATACTGGCCCAGACTGCTTATCGCATGGGAGCGCGGCATGTCGAGATATTCTGGGCCGACGACCGCATTACCCGAACCCGATTCGAGCTCGCACCGGACGATTCATTCAACGAGTATCCGACACACCAGACCGAGGCGATGGTGGAAGGCGCCAAACGAGGCGACGCCTTCATGGCAATTACCGGTGCGAACCCCTCGCTACTCGACGGAATCGACTCGCGGCGGGTCGCCGATGCAGTGCGCGCCGAGAATCAGGCGATGAGCGAGTTCCGCAGCTATAGCATGCGCAACGCAGTCAACTGGCTCGTTGCGGCCGTGCCAACCAGCGGGTGGGCCCGTACCGTGTTTCCCCGGCTCGCGCCCGAGAAGGCGGTACAACGGCTCTGGGAGCATATCTTCCGGCTCTGTCGACTCGACCTGGACGACCCCATCGAAGCCTGGGAGGAACACGCCACCGAGATCGCCGGTCGCACCGATTATCTCAACGCTCGACAGTATCAGGCGCTGCACTACCGCGGGCCGGGAACCGACCTCATGGTGGGTTTGCCGGAGCGCCACCAATGGCACGGCGTTGGGTCACGCACACCGAAAGGAGTCGAGTTTATTCCCAATATGCCGACCGAAGAGGTCTTCACGCTTCCGCACAGCCGGCGAGTGGACGGCACGGTCACCGCCACGCGACCGCTTGCGATCAGCGGCCGGACCATCGACGGCTTCACATTGCGCTTCGAAGGCGGGCGCGTAGTCGATATGTCGGCACGCGTCGGCGAGGACAGCCTGCGCGAAACGCTCGAGACCGACCCCGGCGCCGCGCGCCTCGGCGAGGTCGCCCTCGTTCCCGACAGCTCGCCCGTCTCCCGCTCGGGTCTGTTGTTTCACAACACCCTGTTCGACGAGAATGCTTCCTGTCATCTCGCCCTCGGACGGGCCTATCGCTTCTGTCTGGCCGACGGCGAACAGCTCTCCGGCGACGAGTTCGCCGGACGTGGCGGCAACAGCAGCATGGTGCATTATGACTTCATGATCGGCTCGGCCGAGCTCCACATCGACGGCGAGACGGCCGAAGGCTCAACCGAAGCGGTTTTCCGCAGCGGCGAATGGGCGTTTTGAGGCTCACGAGCGACGGCAGCGATGGCGACCAACGAACGGCCCCCGGACGAGCAACCGACTCGGGAAGAGCTTGAGAAGGAGGTCTTTGACCTCCGGCAGCTGCTTGAGATCAGCAAGAGCCTCAGCTCAACGCTCGAATATCACGAGCTGATCGATTCGATTCTGCATATCTGCGTTGGGCAGATGCGCGTGCTGCGCGCAGGGATCTTTACCCGCAAGGAACCGGTGAGCGATGACCTGGTGCTGCACCGCAACTACATCGGTTTCGAGGTTGACCACGACATCGAGTATCGCATACCGGCAGAGAGCCCGTTGTATCGGTTCCTAAGAGAGAACCGACGCTGTTACGAACCGGGGGAGCTCGAGCGCAAGGTTGGCCTGCCGAGCGCGATCGCTCGACTGGAACCGGACCTGCTGGTGCCGGTACAGGCCAAGGGCGAGCTGCATGGCGTCCTGGTCCTTGCCGAGCGAATTGATCAGTCGGCTTTCACGCCCAAGGAGCAGGACTATCTCCTCAGCGTCGCGCTGTTCGCCGGTATTGCTATCAGCAACTCGGTCTTGTTCGAACGCTCCCGCACCGACATGATGACGCAGCTCAAGATGCGGCATACTCTTGAGTCCTGTGTAGCCGAGCTGCGCTCCGAGACCCACCGTCATCCTTTTGCGCTCGTGCTCCTGGATATCGACCACTTCAAGACTGTGAACGATACCCATGGTCACAACGTCGGCGACGAAGTCCTCAAAACCGTCGCCAACGCCCTGCGCAGCAGCATACGGCAGAACGATATCGCCGCCCGCTACGGTGGCGAGGAGTTTGCGGCGCTGTTACCGGACAGCGGCAAGCGTGCTGCCTGGGAGGTCGCCGAGCGCATTCGCAACTCTGTGGCCTCCGAGGTCACTACCCACGACGAGATCGAAATCACGGTAACCGTGTCGGCCGGTATCGCGGTATACGACGCCGAGCGCGACATCACCACCGCGGACTTGATCAAGCGCGCCGACCAGGCCCTGTACCGCTCTAAACAAGAGGGCCGAAATCGCACAACCGTGGCGGATTGAGATCGGTCCGCGGGGAGGCGGGGAGCTCAGCGCCGGAAGGGGGCCGAGTCGCAGTAGTCGTTCGCTTCCATGCAGCCGATCTGCAGCCATTCGTAGAAAAGCTCGGGGTCGCCGTCGAAAGCCACGATGATGCGGTCGTAACCACCGTTGGCCGAAACGGTCTGCTCCAGCTGCGCGAGCAGGCTCGCCGAGCCGCAACTGGAGTTTGCGCCGACCAGCTCGGCCCGGCTGTCTGCAAGGTCTAGATAGACTGTGCTGTCACCGGTTCGAATCGCCCGAATCCGGGATTGGGTCGCATTGGAGAAAAATGAGGAGTAGCCCTGCGCGCGCTCGTCAGGCTGCGGCCCGCCGACCAGCTGACGAAGTGCGGCTTCAACCGCCGGCACCCCCGCCGCCACCCGGCGCTCGACCGGGAACACCCGGTCGCAGACGGCATCGGGATCATGCTCGACGTTCGAAAAGTACACCGTTACGGTCTGTTCGGCCGGCTGGTCGGTTTCAGGACTGGGGCCGATCACCAGGATCACCGCCAGGGCAGTGATCACGATCACCGCGGCAACGGCAAACACAGCCAGTGCGGTTCGTTTCTTCATCGTATGCGGCTCTCATGCATGACCGTCACCATGACCTCGGTCTGCAGGCCGCCCTCCTCTATACGGAAGCTGCGCTGCGCCCCGTGGGGCGTTCCCGGCGGGATCTCCAGGGTATACGGCTCGTTGCGCTCCACCAAACCACTGCCGCCGCAGATCGGGCAGAACCCGCCGAAGACGCTCCCAAAGCTACTGCAGCGCGGACAGCCGCTCTGCAGCGGAATGTCGACCTCGGCTTCCACACCCTGTTCAACCTCACGCGGTGAGAGCGTGACTCGCAGTCTGAGCGGCGCCGACGCCTGTTCGCCGCGACTGCGCTTCACGGGCTCACCGCCTCCGAAGTGAATGCGGCTCGTACCGCCGAAACCGAAGCCCTCGCTTCGGCCGCTTTCTTCGGAGAACCGCTCGTTGAACGGATCACCCCCGATACCGAACAGCTCCTCAAGAATCGAGCCGAACAGGGGATCGAACATGCCGAACCCGCGCCGTTCGGCGCTGCCCGGCGCGCCGCCGCCGCTAAAGCCTGCGTTCCCGAACTCAGTGAAAAAACTGCCGTCCGGCGCGGTCTCGGTCGCGTTGCGACGCGCATCCTGTCCGGCAAGCTCCGAGTCGTACTGCTGCCGGTTCGTTTCGTCCCCCAGCACTTCGTAGGCCTGCTGGGCTTCGTGAAACCGCTCAGGATCCCCGCCGGAACTGGAGTCCGGATGGTGCTCTTTGGCGATCTCGCGGTAGGCGTTCTTAATCTGTTTGTTGTCGGCGTTACGGGGCACGCCGAGCACGTCGTAATAGGTGCGCTCTCTCATAGGGCATCACCACTTCTGTTCTAGTAAATGTATACCACGCGCCGGCATCGTCAACCGGGCAGCGGCTCACCGCTCACCTGCATTCCACCCGTGCTCCAGCTCGTGGAGCGCAGCGTCCTCCGACTCGGCCAGCGGCAGATAGCTGGTGAGCTTCGTCAGCTCGAGCACCCGCAGCACCGGGCCTTTTGCATTGACGATACGCAGGGGAATCCCCTTCTTACCGCAGAGCGATTTCGCAAATATGAGAACCCCTACGCCGCTCGAGTCGATATAGCCGACGGCATCGAGGTCCAACAGAATCCCCGAGCGCCCAACTGCCGCAAGCTCGCTGATCGTCTCCTTCAGCCGGTGCGAGTGATACAGGTCCACTTCACCGAACACTCGCACGACACGCAGGGCGGGGTTTTCCTCGATTCGCAACTCCATAGCCATCACCGCACCCGCATGACCAACAGTGTTTGGTCGTCATGCGGCCTCGCACCGCCGGTAAAGGTCGCAACCTCGGCGCTGATCGCCGACCGCACCGCTTCGGCGGTCACGCCGGCACCGCCGGCAGCGACCTTCTCAATCAGCGCCTCGAGGCGTGCCGCCCCGAACTGTTCACCGTCAGTGCTCAGCGCTTCGGTAATTCCGTCGGTGTACATCACCACGAGGTCGTTTGAGCCGACCGGGATGCTCCGTGTTGGATATTGTACTTCGCCTTCGATTCCGACGGGAAGTCCCTCGGTGTCATACTGCACGAGCGTTCCGGAGTCGCGGTGATAGACCAGGAGCGGATGGTGCGCTGCGTTGGAGTAGGAGAGCTCACCGGCCGCCGCGTCATGGATGAACAGTCCTACGGTGGCATAGTGGCCTTCGGCAAGCTGTCCTGCAAGGGCTGCATTCATCAACCTCAAGGTTTCACCGCTATCGCGCTGCGGTGCGGCAATGAAGCGTACCATTGTTCGCACCATCACCATCAGCAGCGCAGCCGGGATGCCCTTGCCGGCGACGTCGCAGATGATCGCCGCCGTCAACGTCTCACTGAGGGCAAACACGTCGTAGTAGTCTCCTCCAACGCCGCGCGCCGGGAGCGCCGAAGCGGCGAATTCTGCCGTACTGCTGTCGGGCAGACGCTCGGGCACCATCTGCCGCTGAATATCGGCTGCTATCGCAAGCTCCCGTTCCACCTCCCGCTTCTCCAGCAGCTCCAGGTAGGTGGCTACCGTCTCGATCGCCAGCGTGGCGTAATCGGCGAAGGTTTGCAGGTGTTCGAAGTCACGCTCGCTGAACCTGACGCCGGGCCGGCGCTTGAGGAGCGCGAGCACTCCCAATACCCGCGGACCGTGCGTCAGGGGCAAGGCCACGAACGAGCTGATGTAGCTCAGGTCTTCGCGGTTCGTGTTGGCCGCAAACCGCGAGTCCGAAAGCGTATCGGGGATGAAGACCGCCACCCGCTGCAGCGCTGCTTGTCCGATCGGCGTTTCGCCCATTGCAATCGAAAGCGATCGCAAATAGCGCTCGAAGCTGCGCGCACTGCGCTTCACCGCGGCAGGCACCGCGACCGGCGGCGGGAACACACCTTGCAGCGCACGCAGCTTCAAGGCCCGGTCGTCGTTGTTCTCGCCTTCGAGAAGCCAGACCGTCCCACCGTCGGCGCCGGTGTCGCTCATCGCCGAGGAGAGGACTACGTTCAGCGTGCTCTCGAGGTCCACACGCCCGGCCATCGACGCGCTCACTCTGCGCATGAAGCTGAAGAGACTCTCGCTTTCCCGCCGCATAGACCGCACATACTCGGCTGAGTCCTGTTTGCCACGCTCGAAATAGCCGAGGAGCATCCGTATTGGGATGAGGTAAAACAGAGGGTACACGACAAGCTGCGAGGGCAAAGAATCATGCCCGAGAACCGCCAACGCCACCTGAGCATAGAATAGCCCGTAACACACCGGTGGCCGCACCTCGGTGATGAGACGGGAGTTGTCGACCGAATCCGCGGTGATGTCATAGAACTGCAGAATCAGCCACCCGCAGGCAACAGCCAGCGGCAGCAGATACACAAGCCGCGGCAGCCCGTTACTCAGCATGAGCTCCGCCACGCCCACCCCAACAACCACAAGCGCGAAGAGAAGCCAGGGAATCAGGCGGCGTCCATGACCGGCGGCCCTGTCAAGCCAAAGTTCCAGCCCAATCACGAGAGCGATGTCACCCAACGGCAACAGCTGGTACGCCCCGGTTGCGAGGTACGCGAGGTCGCGCCCGAGCAGCAGTACAACGAGACCCGCCACAATGGGCTGAGAACGCTCGGGGAAGGTGCGCCGCAGCGTCAAATAGATGATCAGGCTGACGAGAAGGACCGCGAGCCTCGCGGCCGAATATGATGCACTCATGAACGGGCAGGTACCATTTTTGAACTCTAGTATTCAGTATATGCAGTCCGCAGGTGCTGTCAACAAATCGCGGGGGCGCCGGGGCCGCGCCCAACGGCGGGGCGAGTGGTTTTACCCCCGCGTCTCCGGCCGCCCGGCACGCGTGCGCAGCAGGCGCGATGAGTTCGCGAGTATCCCGAGATCGGGGAGCGACTGCAGTGCGGCGGCGAAGATCGGTGGCAGAAAGCCGAGGGCGGCCAACGAGAGCCCCGCGATGTTGTAGACCGTTGTGAAGCCGATGTTGCCGACAATCACACGCATCGTCCGCCTGGCGATTCCAACCACCTCCGGGACCATCGCCCAGTCGTCGCGCAGCAGAACCATATGGCCGGCCTGGAGCGCAATCTCACTCCCGGCCGCGCCCATCGCCAGCCCAACATCGGCTTGCGCCAGCGCCGGCGCGTCGTTGACCCCGTCGCCGACCATCAGGACGCGCTTGCCGGCCGCCTGATAGTCGCGCACCGCGGTAATCTTGTCCTCCGGCAACAACTCGGCACGATAGCGCAGCCCCAGGTCCTCGGCAAGCCGCCCCGCCACCGCGGCATTGTCACCGGTCAGGAGCTCAATCTCGTGCAGACCCAGCGCTCGCAGCCCGTCCAGGGCGTCCGGTACCTCGGGCCGCACGCTATCCGAGAACGCCACCGCCCCGACCGCTGTCCCGTTGCGTGCCACGTAAACGACCGTCCGGCCCTGATCCTCGAGCTCCCTCACGCGCTCGAGCTCGGCGAACGCCGACATCGTCTCGGGCGTGAGCGGTTCGGCCCCAAGCACCGCCGCGCGGTTGCCGACGAGGATCTCATCGCTGCCGATCACCGCCTGCACACCCCGACCCGGTAGTGCGCTGAACTCGGCCGGCTCGGCGGCCGTAACTCCCAGCGAAGCGGCGTGCCGACGCACTGCTTCAGCAAGCGGGTGCTCGGAATAGCGCTCGGCGCCGGCTGCAAGCTCCAGCACGGCATGAGAGTCAACGCCGTTGAAACCCAGCACCTGCTCGACGCGCGGTTCGCCGAGCGTCAGGGTGCCTGTCTTGTCGAGAAGCACAACATCGACCGAGGCTAAGCGCTCGAGGTAACTTCCGCCCTTGATCAGAATGCCCCGCTTGGCCGAAGCCCCGATCGAGGCCAGAATCGCGATTGGCGTGGCCAGCGCAAACGAGCACGAGCACGCCACCACCAGCACCGCAGCCGCCGCGAGAACATCCCCGCGCACCAACACGACCGCGGCGGCGATCACGAGGACCACCGGGAGGTAGTAAGCCGAAAACCGGTCGGCGATGCGCGCCACGCGGCCCCGTTTTGCCTCGGCCTCCTCAACCAGGCGTACTACGTTGCCGAATACCGTGCTTTCACCCACCTGCTCGGCTGTGATACGCAGGCTGCCGAGCGTAGCGTAACTCGCGGCATAGACCTTCTCGCCCGCGCCCCGCTCCACCGGCATCGACTCGCCGGTTATCGCCGCCTGATCGACGGTAGCTCTGCCGGCACTCACCACCCCGTCCACCGGAATCATCTCCCCCGGGCGGACGACGACCGTGTCACCTGACGCAACCTCGTCGATCGGCAGGTCCTGCTCTTCGCCGTCACGAAGCACACGAGCCCGCGCCGGTGCTAATGCGGTGAGATCGCGAACTGCGCGACGGCTCTTCTCGGTGGTGAAGCTCTCCGCGTATTCGCCCATGCGCATGAAGAACACCACCACCAACGCCGTAGCCCACTCCCCAACCGCGATCGCCGCGATGGTGCCGACCGTCATGAGGGTGTGTGAGATAACCCGCCCCCTGACTGCCGCACGGAGCACATTTCGAAACACCGGAAAGCCGCCGGCGACCACCAACGCCAGCCCCAAAGGCCAGGGCATCTCGTCGGTGATACGGTCTATCACGCCGAGCCACTCACCAACGACAACGACGAAGAGCACGATGCCGAACACCAGGCCGACCACCGTGAGCACACGCCGGGTGAACTCAGCCGGGTCCTCGCGCGAGGGCTCCCGCTCCGCTCCGGTCTCCTCCCGGTGTTCCGCGCCCGCTTGCGCGGTGCCCCCGCGTGCGGCGCGACGGCGCTCGCCCTGCCGAGCGTCGCGGCCGTCGCGGGGGCCACGGCCGTCGAGGTTGCGGATCCGGTAGCCCGCCCCGCGCACCGCTGCTGCAACCGCCTCGCGGTCAATCTCCGTGTCTGCCTCCACGATCGCTTTCTCGGCACCGAGGAGCACATCGGCGCGTTGTACCCCCGGCAGTTTGCAGATGGCCGCCTGCACGTGTCGTGCGCAGTCGTGGCAGTCCATGCCGTCGATGCCGAACTCAGCACGCATCGCGATCAGCCCTCCTCAAGATGAGCTCGCAGCCGGCGGACGTTCTCGGCGTCCGGCCCGTCGTTGTCGATACCCGGTACTTCGAGGATCAGCGGCAGCTTCTCGATCTGCTGCAGGTTCAGAAAGTACACGAGATCGTCGGGCGGAATCAGCCCGTCGTTGATATTGGCATGCCGGTCGCGGCCGCTCGCAAACGGGTCACGGCTGTCGTTGACATGCACGCAGCGCAGCTCCTCCCAGAGCCCGAGCCGGTCTATCTCGTCGACCGCGTAGCCCCGGCCGTTTTCGGTCTTGCCGTTTGGTTTGCCGAGCGCATACCCCGCGGCAAAGGCATGGCAGGTATCAAAGCACCACCCCACCTGAGGTGAGGCCAGCTGGTCAAGCATCCAGCGGATCTCGGCCAGGTCGGTCGAGAGCTTCCCTTGCTGGCCGGCCGAGTTCTCGATCAGAAAGCTCGCCTCCGGCGGCGCCTGTTCTACGAGCGTCGCCACTCGGCGCAGCACCAGCTCCTGTACTGTGTCCCATCCGCGGCCCTGATGACTTCCGAGATGAACCACTACCCCGGCGCCCCCGATTTTGGCGTCGAATGCCAGGTCATAGCTGAGCGCCTGCATCGAGTTGTCGATGAGATCCTGATTCTCGGAAGCCAGGTTGATGAGGTACAGCGCGTGCGTCACCAACGGGCTAACCGTGTGCTGTTCACGCGCGCGTGCCACCTTGTCGATATCCAGCTCCTCGATGGGCTTGCGCCGCCACGAACGCGGGCTACCCGAAAAGACCTGTGCGCAGTTACACCCGATCGCCGCAGCACGCTCGACCGCCTTGTGCGGTCCGCCTGCCGCAGACACATGCGCTCCAATCAATCGCATCTTGTTCCGCCTTTGTGAGCATCCTGTCGTCCTGAAAATAGCGGTCGCGCCGCCGGCGGTCAAATCGGCAGGCGCGCGAGCATCCGCTCATAATGACTACCTTTCCAGTATAGTTTATCACAGCGGCTACACCGTTTGAACTCGTCGTAGTACTCCGCGGTACGAGGCAGGAGACGGTTCGCTATGTCAGCCTTGTCAACCGGCTCGAGCTCGCCGTTGCAGCTCATGCAGCGCGTAAACACACGCAGGTGCCTGCGCAGATCAAGCCGGTCGATCACCTCCTCGAGCTGCTGCCGGGGCTCCTGCGATCGGAGCCAGTACCCATGCGTGACTCTGCGGTACTTGAAGATCTCGCGATCACGACTCAACAGGATGCGGTGCTCGGCGAGAGCGCGGTCGATCAGCACTGCATCGTCGAACGGCGGCCGGTACTCGGCGTCCAGACCGCACATCCGCAACAGGCGCGCGAGCTTGCCGAGGTGAACATCGAGCTCAAAACGCGGTTGACGTAAGGGTTCGCGCCGCACACGTGTCAGGCCCGAAATGTCAAAGCGTTCGAACATCGGATAGACGTTGATACGCGCGGCCTCGGGCGGCTGATACCACAGCGGTACCGATTCGCCCTCCACGGTGATGAGGTCGATCTCGGTATGCGGGACGCCGAGGTTTTCCACGATCGATTTGACCGTCTCCCCGGGTGCGGCGTCCACCTCAATTACCCGGCCGCGGCGGGCCGGCGGCAGATGATCGTTGAGCTCCTGAAAGACACGCACCTGCACTCTCGGCATTGGCAGCCCCCGTTTTCAGCCGGCGTTTTCAGCCCCCGCCCCGCTACGACGGGTGGTCGCCTTGCGGTACCCGGTCGACGTCCGGCCCGGCAGCCCTGCCAACCACCGGAAGCCGTGAGTAGGAGTACAGCGCGAGCGCGATCCAAACCGCGGCGAAGCCCGGCAGGCGCCGCAGCGTAAACGGCTCGCCGAGAATGACCACTCCGATCACCAGTATCAGGGTAGGGGCGATATACTGCAGAAAACCGACGTTTCCAAACGGGATTCGCTTGGCTGCCCCGGCGAAGAACAGAAGCGGCGTCAGCGTCGCGATCCCGGCTGCGGAGAGCAGCAACGAAGTTCCGACCGAGCTCTGCAGAAACGTCGCCTCCCCGCTTACCTGGCCGTGAAGCATCAGAAGCGCTGCAACCGGCGCAATGTAGCGCAGCTCAAGCGCCATACCGTGGGTTGCCGGAAGACCGGGAAGCGATTTCTTGATCACACCGTAGAATCCGAAGGTAAACGCCAGAATAAGGCTTACCCACGGTACTGCACCGTACTCGAACGCTAAATAAAGCACCCCGGCGGTAGCGAACCCGAGCGCCACCCATTGCAGCCGCATCAGGCGTTCCTGAAAGAAGATCATTCCCAGAAAAACGCTCACGAGCGGATTGATGTAGTATCCGAGGCTTGCGTCGACCACCCGTCCGATAGTGATCGCGAAGACGTAGGTGAACCAGTTCGCGCCCAACAACAGGGCGGCGATCAGCAGGTAGCGGCGTTTGCCGCGCGGCGCTCGAACCGGTGTGCCGCCCAGGCGCACCAACACCCACGCAAGCACAAACGACCAGAAAATCCGGTGCTGCAGAAGCTCGAACGCTGAAACATCACGCAGCAGGTTCCAGTACAGCGGCAGCAGGCCCCAGATCACGAACGCGATAACCGCAAACGCTATCCCGGCGGTCGTATCGTTCGACGCCCGCAGGCGCGCGCGGCCGCGACGAACCCGCCCGGGCCCCGGCAGTTCGGGAGTCGTTACGCTCTGTTCGGACATCTCATCTTGAACCTACTCTAAGGCCCCTGAGTTGGCAAGCGGTAGCGGAAAGATGGGGGAATGCGGGCCGGAAAAGCGAGTCGAGGCCGAGACGCCGCCGCTCAGCGCGGCGTCTCGGCGGTCACCTGCACCTCGCACTCAAGCACGCGCTTGTCGCGCGTTACGGTGAAGCCGCGAATCCGGTCTTCGGGCGTCGAGTAGATGAGATAGATCGTGTCGGGATCGTTCGCCAGCCGAATGTCTTCGTCCGACATGCGCGCCGGGGTAGCCGGATGGCTGTGATAAATCGCAATCAGCTCGAGCCCCGCCTCCCGCGCACGCTTGAGCGCGGCGAACTGCTCGCGCGGCTCAAACGAGAAGTGCTCCGGACTGGCGTCCGCGTTGGTCATGGGGTAGCGCTCGAGGGCCACCCCATCCCGTCCGGCGAGATATCCGCATGCCTCGTTGGGTGCTTCGGCCTCGGCCTGGGCGGCAATCTCGGCCAGTATATCCTGCGAGAGCGCAATCATAACGAGCCGCCACCCATGAAGTAGAGAAACTCCACCTCATCATCGTTCTGTACGGTCGTCGTGTCGAACGCCGAGCGCTCGAGGATCTCCCCGTTGAGCTGCACCGACACCATGTCCGGCATATCGACGTCCTTCACCTTCAGGAGCTCAACGACCGACAAGTTCTCACCGGCGATTTCTTCCGGTTTCCCGTTGATGGTAAGCTTCATGCCGTGCCTCCTTTGTCCTTACGTTATCTCACTGCTGCGAGCGACGTACCGTCACGACCCAGTGGCTCGTCTCGGGCTGGTCGACACTCAGCACCTCGTGCCCTTCCAGGTCTATCGATCGCGGCACGTTTGAGGCCGACTCACTGTTTCCCAGGTGCACCTCGAGCACCTGGCCCGGATCGAGCTCTTCCAGCGCCAGCTTGCTCTTTACGAAGGTGTATGGGCATACCTCATTCTTGAGGTCCAGACTCTTGTCTACCGTGTTCTTTTCAGCCATAGCGTTCACTCCTTTATAGCGTTATAGAGACTCCACCGGAGCCTCGGGATCGTTTCCCCATTCGGCCCACGAGCCGTCGTAGACTCTGACCTGCTCCT
>PUOW01000112.1 GCA_003552185.1 Spirochaetaceae bacterium | reverse complement strand
TCCACCGATTCCGGCATCAGATCTCGGGCTTTCTCGAACTCCTCGATCGCGAGGGGACGGCGTTCGCTCTTGGCGTACACCATTCCGAGGAGGATGCGCGCGGAGTACGACCTGTGATTCTCGTTGATTACCCGTCGCGCGAGCTTCTCAGCGTTCTCGTAGTCGCCGATACGATACGCATTTCGAGCCCGCGCGAGTATGTCTTGCTGCTGTTCGCTCGTCATTCGCTCCGCCTTGCCGGTCGCGCATGCTGCTCGCGCGAAAACTGAGTCTCCGGGACGATTCCGGCCGCATCGTAGGCCGCAATTGCGAAGTAATATACCCTCCCGTTCTGGAGTCCCGCAAGCTCGATCTCGGTACGATCGCCCACATCGATAGGCGAGCGCCCTTGCTCGGCACCGCTTCCGAAATACTCGCCCGGGCGGGTCCCATAGTACACATAGTAGCCCTCAACGCTGGGGTCGACAACCTCGTCCCACCGCAGAACAACCGAGCCGTCGCCGGGTTCGGCGCGAACGCGCGCCGGCGCCGCGGGCGGAGCCGCAGGCTCGTAGCGCGCGGTTATCCAGGACACCGAGGGCGAGTCGCGCCGTCTACCGTCGGGATACAGCTCGAGTCGCAGCTGCAGGTAGCGACCGCGCTCGCCCGCGGGTAGCGACTCCCCGGGGTGAAACCGCCGCCACCCGGCCTCGATGCCCGGATCGCCCCGCGCTTCGGGCAGCTCATCGTGTTCGAGCAATCGGTAGAAGAAAAACACGTCGGTCTCGCCCGGGGTTTGATACCGCGCATCGAACGCGTTCAGCTCGGCGAGCGGGTGCCCGAGATCGAGCGGCCGGCTCACCGCGACCGCCGGAACGTCGCTCGTGCGATCGAGCATCGGCCGGGTGACGTAGCGCCTCGAGATGCGCAGCTGGTCGAGCAGCCCCGACAACCCCACGCCCAGTTCCACCCGGCCGCGGGAGGCTCGCCCGAGGTATGGCAGGTAGATGTCGCCGCCCTCTCGGCGCCCGTCGGTGGCGTGCGTGACGTCGCGCGGAACCCCGTCGACGAGGTACTCGAGCCGCCCGGTCTCGGCCTCGAACCGCAGCATGTGGTGGCTCCATCGCCGCGGCAGGAGCGTGCGATCGCTCTCGAGCATTACCCGGTAGGGCGTGTGGTCCGGCGTCAGGAAGATGTTGTCGAGGTCCCACACAACACGGCGCCGCTCGAGACGCACCTCGAAGCGCTGGTCGAGCCGTCCGTCCTCGGTTCGGCGCGCGCCGCGCCACCGCAACACGCTCTCTCCCTCGTCGAGCACCGCAGGGTAAAGCCAGAACTCGATCGTGAAATCGTCCCAGCTTTGCCCGGGAGCGAACATCGCTTCCGGACCGGCTTCGAGCAGCACGCCTCCGTCGCCCGAATCGAACCGCGCCGCCCCGTCGCCCAGGCGCGCCGATGCAACCGCGCGTTGAGCCGTGCCGGTCACGCGGTACCGTCCGGCGGCGTCGTAAAACGGGGTGCGGTTGAACGCTAATAGGAGATCGGTGTCGGGCTCCGCTCTGTACTCGCCGTCCTCGAGAAAGAGATCTAACTCGCCGCGATACCCCTCGAGCACCCGGATACCGAGGCGATACTCGAGATCGGCCCAGCCGTCTTCGCGACCGAGCCGTATCTCGCGCTCGATCCCGGTGGCCGAGAACGCGATCGTGAGCAACAATACGATTGTAAGCAGCCGTGTTCGTTTCGCCGTCATTCTGATATACATTACATATCGGCAGTTATGGACGATCGTAAAACACTCTCGCCGCGCGCATCGGCACGCTATCTCCCGACCGAGCCGGGCGTTTACATCATGAAAGACCCCGAAGGCGTGGTAATCTACGTCGGCAAGGCCAAGAATCTCCGCAGCCGGGTCGGCTCCTACTTTACGGGAGAGAAAGACCCCAAAACCGCGATTCTTCGCACCCGGGTCGCCTGGATCGAGCACATCGTCACGCGTAATGAGTATGAAGCGCTGCTACTCGAGAACAACCTGATCAAGGAGCACGCGCCGCGCTACAACATTAACCTCAAGGACGGCAAGTCGTACCCCGTGATCCGAATCACGAACGAGCCGTACCCGCGCGTGTTTCGCACCCGCACCATCGTCGACGACGGGTCGCAGTACTTCGGGCCGTACACCGATCTCGACAAGGTCGACCAGTATCTCGAGCTGATCGAGCGACTCTACCCGCTTCGAAAATGCCGAGGCCGCGTGAAACCCCGGCCTCACCCCTGCCTTTACTACCACATCGGTCGCTGCAGCGCTCCCTGCGCCGGAAAGACCACCAAACAAGACTATAACGAAAAAGTCGAGCGGATCCGCCGACTCTTGGACGGCGAAACCGAGGAGCTTTGCCGGGAGCTCGAGCACGCGATGAACGAGGCCTCCGAGCGGCTCGAGTTCGAGCGCGCGGCGGAGTATCGTGACGGGCTGCGCGCAATCGAGGCGGTCGCCGAGGATCAACAGGTGATGGATTTTGACCCGGACGTGCGCGACTACGTCGGATACGCGGTGAAGGACGATTTATGCTCGTTCGCGGTGTTTCAGATGCGCGCCGGCAAGCTCGTGGGCAACGAGACGTTTCACACCCCGGTGTTCGGAACCGAGGAAGAGGATCTTACGCAGTTCTTGATGCGCTACTACGATGAGCTACGCACCCCGCCGGCGCGTCTCCTGCTTCCGCGCCCGATCGAGCTCGAGGACCTGCTGAAGTTCCTGCGCGAGAAGCACGGGGCCGAGACCACGATAGAGGTGCCTGAGGCCGGACGAGACGCCTCGCTTCTGAGAATGGCGGTGCAGAACGCTAACAGCGATCTCGAGAAGCGCGCGCGCGAGCGCGGGAACCTGCCTGCGCTCGAGGAGCTCAAGCGCGTGCTGTCGCTCGCGCAGACCCCGCTTCGAATCGAAGGGTTCGATATCGCGCAGCTCTCGGGCAAACACCCGGTCGCGGCGCTGGTGTCGTTCAGCAACGGGATCCCCGACAAAGACGCCTATCGGCGCTACCACGTGAAGTCGCTCGAGGGCAAAATCGACGACTACGAGGCGATGCGCGAGGTTGTTGCACGCCGCTATACCCGTGTCGTCAACGAGCGCAGCGCCAAACCCGATTTGATACTGATCGACGGCGGAATCGGGCAGGTGAACGCCGCATCCGAGGTGCTGCAGGCGCTCGGGCTCGGCTCGATCGCGGTGGTGGGGCTCGCGAAACAGAACGAGGAGATCTTCCGCCCGCACACCCCGGAACCGCTTCGCCTCCCGGAAGGGTCGGCGCCGCTACGGGTGCTTCAGTACGTACGCGACGAGGCACACCGTTTCGCAACCGGCTTCAACCAACAACTCCGGAGCAAGGATATCGGGCTCTCGCAGCTTGAATCGATTCCCGGCATCGGGCCGGCGCGCAGCCGCACGATCATGCAGCGCTTCGAGTCGCTCCGGAACGTCGCCGAGGCCGAACCGGAGTACATCGCCGAGACCTGCAAACTCGGAGTCGAGACCGCCGGCAAGGTGCGCGACCTCGCCGCCCGCGTCACCGAAGAAGCGGAGGGCGCCGGCGACCGGCCTACCGCAGCCACCGACCGGCCTACCGCGGCCACCGACAGCCCCGCGCCCGAGCGCGGCGCAGACGAGGCTACCGGGCGGGGAGAGTAGCGGCCGGATCGGGGCTGAGCGCTTCGGGGTGCGGCGAGCCGACCGCAAGACCGCCGCGCACCACCAGCACGTAGATTAACTGCTGTTCGAGCCCTCGATGCATCGCCGGGCGAAGCGAACGGAACAGCGTGTCGTACTCCACGAGGCGCTCAAGAATCTGCTCGATCTCGCCGCGAGAAAACTGCTCGGCGGCGAGCGCGTAGGTGCGCTGGTTGCGCTTGCTTCGAATATTGAGCCGAGAGAACGCCTCGGCGCGCCCGAATCGCGCCTCCTCGAGCAGCTTGAGCGTATAGAGATTCCGAAACTGCCACAGGAGTCCGGCGACGAGCTGCACCGGTTCCGAGACTCCCGAAAGCGTTATCTTCTGGAGCACCTCGAGCGAGCCCGATAGGGTGCGCTCGGCGATCGCTGCGAACAGCGTGAAGACATTCTCTTCCTTGCTGTGATACACAAATCGCTCGACATCCTCGACACCGATCGCGGCGTCGGGGCCGAGAAATAGACAGAGACGGTCGGCCTCGAGCTTGAGGTCTTCGGTGTTGTTCTCCACCAGCTCAAGGATAAGCTCGGCCGCCTCACCGGTAATCTGCACTCCCTGCTTGCGGAAGTACCCAACGAGCCACCCCTTTTTCTGGTTCTCGAACATCTCCCAGAACACCTTCCAGCGCTCACTCGGAACCTGTTTCTTTAGTTTGGTCTCGAGTTTGCTGTCGAGGCGAGGCGCGTCGCTTATCAGCACCAGTGTTGCGTCGGTGTTGGGGTGCTCGGCGTACTCCAGGAGCGCGGCTACCTCGTTGCGGCCCTTGACCGACTCGGCATCGTAGAGCAACACCAGCCGATGCGAAGCGAAGAGATCGCCGGTGCGTAGCAGGCGCACGACCTCCTCCACCGATGAATCGGCCGGGTAGCACCGATAGAGGTCGGGGGCGCTGCCGTGCTGCTTCTTGAGGTGTGCTTTGAGCTTTTCTAGGTACTCTTTCTTCTCACCGTGCTCGGGTCCTAGAAGGACGAACACCGCGCCTGCAGGCTTTTTACTCATAGGTGCGCATCAGGTGTGCAAGCTTTCCAAGCACGCGAACCTCTCGGGTGTAGATCGAAGGGTAGTCGGGATTCTCGGACTTGAGACGAATGCGGTTTTTCTCGCGGTAGAAGCGCTTCAGCGTAACCGAGTCGTCTACCAACGCAACCACGATATCTCCGTTGTTCGCGGTCGGCTGCGCGCGAAACAGCGCGATGTCCTGGTCGTGAATACCGGCGTCCTGCATACTGTCGCCGCGAACATGCAGCGCAAAGTACTCGCCGCTACCGAGAAACTGCCGCGGAACCGGGACCGTGCCTTCGTGGTTCTCTTCGGCGAACAGCGGCTTGCCGGCGGCTACGTTACCGAGCAGCGGCACACCGATTACCTCGTTTTCGTCGGGTTGCGCGTCCGGCTCATCCCCGGGACGCTCGAGCACCTCGATCGTGCGCGAACGGTGATGGTTGAGGCCCACGTAGCCTTTGCGCTCGAGTGCTTTGATATGGTCGTACGCGCCCTTCACCGAGATGCCGAAACCGCGCGATATTTCCCGAAAGGTCGGGGGATAATGGTGCTCGCGCAGATAGCGCTTCACGAACTCGAGAACTTCACGCTGTCGTTCGGTGATTGCTATCATCGCTCCACTTTGATCCCGTACTTTCGCAGCTTGCCGTGCAGGTTGCTCGGGTAAATCCCGAGTGCCTCAGCCGTACGCGAGATGTTGTTGCCCTGCTCCGCAAGTTTCATCTCGATATACCGCCGCTCGAAGCTCTCTTTCGCTTCGTTCAGTCCCATATCGCGGAACGACTCGAGTACCTCGCCCTTAGGTTGCGACCGCTCACCGCCGAGGTGACGACCGATAACCTCGGCGTCGATCTCTTCATTGTCGCTCATGATGTTAATCCGTTCTACGAAATTTTTCAATTCCCGAATGTTGCCGGGCCAGTCATACTCTTTCATACGCTCGAGCCCGTCCTCGGTTACCCGCCGGGGCGGTCCGTCGGGCGGATAGCGGTGGAGCTTCATGAAGTACTCAACGAGTAACGGCAGATCTTCGAGACGCTCGCGCAGCGGCGGGACGTGAATCGGGATCACGTTCAGGCGAAAGTAGAGGTCTTCGCGGAAGCGGCCGGCCTCGATCTCGGCTCTAATGTCCTTGTTGGTGGCGGCGATCACGCGCACATCGACCTGCAGCGTCTGCTCGCCTCCGACGCGCTCGAACTCCATCTGCTGCACCGCGCGAAGCACCTTCGACTGCGCCGGCAACGACATATCGGCCACCTCGTCGAGAAACAGCGTACCGCGGTCGGCAAGCTCGAACTTACCCTTGCGCTGCGAGACCGCGCTCGTGAACGCGCCTTTTTCGTGGCCGAACAACTCGCTCTCGATCAAGGTGTCGGGAATCGCGGCGCAGTTTACCTCGACAAACGGCCAGTGCGCGCGGCGGCTTTGCCTATGCACCTCGCGTGCCACAAGCTCCTTGCCGGTACCGTTCTCACCCGAGATCAGAATGCGCGAGTCGCTCGCCGCGCTCTGCCGAATGATCTCACGGATCCGCTCCATCGCCGACCCCTCGCCGAGCATCTGCAGCTCGGTCTGCATCGAGCTCTTCAGCATGCGGTTCTCGGTTTTCAGCTGAGCGAGCTCGATCGCGTTGCGAACGACCGTGAGAACCTTCTCGAGGCTGAGCGGCTTCTCGAGGAAATCGAACGCACCGGCCTTCACCGCCTTCACCGCGAGGTCGATGTTCCCGTGCCCCGAGATGATCACCACCGGCATGCCCGGGTAGGTCTCCTTGATCTCCTTCAGCACGTCTATCCCGCCTTTGTTCGGCAGCCAGACATCGAGAATAACCGCGTCGACGACTTCTTGGCTGAGCCTCGCGAGCCCCTGAATCCCGTCTTCGGCCGCCGTGACCGCGTAGCCCTCGTCGGTGAGGATCGCCTCGAGCACCTCGCGAATACCTTTCTCGTCGTCTATCACTAACACACGATCGGCCATATGGCGTTCTTACGCTCCCGGTATATCGATGAAAAACGTTGTGCCGACCGACTCGCCGGTCTCGAACCAGATCTGACCGTCGTGATCGAACACCATCCGCTCTACAATTGAAAGCCCCAAGCCCGACCCGTCGGCCTTGGTGGTGAAGTAGGGGTTGAAGACCTGGTCGTAGTGCTCCGGAGAGATGCCGCACCCCGAGTCCTGCACGCGAATGCGACAGTAACGGGTATTGCCCTTGGTGACAAGGTCGGCGCTCACCACCACCTCGCCGCCCTCGCCGTTCATCGCGTCGAACGCGTTACGAAACAGATTTACGAAGACCTGCTTCATCTGCTTTGGGTCTACCACTACCTCGATATCCTCCGGCAGCGACTCGTAGCGGATGGTATGGCCGTGCACGTGTTCGTACATCGCGGCCGCGTCGTCAAGCAGGCGGCGAAGCACGATTCGTTCGCGTTGCGGCTTCGGCAAACGCGTGAACGCCCGGAACTCGGCGAGCAGCTCGTTCAGGTTTTCGACCTCGCCGATGATCGACTGCATCGCCGGCTCGAACGCCTTATCGAAATCCTCGCTTCCGGCGTGGTACTTGCGCACCAAGCGCTCCGCCGAGAGCTTGATCGGGGTAAGCGGGTTCTTGATCTCGTGCGCGAGCCGCTGAGCGATCTCCTGCCAGGCGGCAACCTTCTCGGTCTGCTTCATCTTCACACGCGTGCGCTCGAGCTCGCCCACCATGCGGTTGAAGCTGTCGACCAGCAGGCTGAGGTCGTCCTTGGAGCGCGTCAGGATCCGAATCGAGAAGTCGCCCTCGGCGACCCGCCTCGTCGCCTCCTCGAGCTGCACGATCGGGCGAATGATCTCGTCGCTCAGCAGAAAGCTGACGAGAATCGCCATCAGGATCAAGGGAAACGAAAACAACCCGTAAAACGCCACCAACAGCAGCAGGAACACCGGTTGCACGCGCTCATACTGCAGAAAGCTCTCGCGCGCGGTCGTGAGCAGTTCGGCCGAGCGCTCGAACCCGGGCGGGAGCACGATCGAGATCACCGCGTGCCGGCCGTTCTCGAGGCTCGCCCGAACTCGCAGCACACTGGTCTCGGCGGCCGAATCGCGCATCACCATCCCGTCGCGCACCGCCGGCAGATCATCGGCCTCAAGCCGTGCGGGCTCGGCACCGCCGAAGAACAGTTCCTCGCGCTCGGCGTCAAACAGCTGAAACGCGTCGATATCGGGGTTGATGGAGCGCAGATCGTACCAGGCGTCCTCGGGATCGGCGAGCAACCGCGCGTCACCGGCCGAGAACCGCTCGGCAACTTGCTCGAGGTTCTCGACCTTGGATTCGTAGTGTCGCAACGAAGCCGCCAGACCGCCCTCGAGCGCCTCGCCGGTGCCGCCGCCGAACCACGAACTCATAACGGTATTAATAACCGTGATCGAGAGCACCGCCTGCGGCACCGACGCAAGCAGCACAACCACCCCGAAAAACAGCAGGAGCCGAAGCTTGAACCCGACCCCGGGGCGCCCCGCGGCGCGGTCGCGCACCAGGCGGATCAGTTGTACCACCAGCACAACCAAGAGAACGGCCGGGAACGCCAGCGCGCCGACGAGAATCAGGGCGTTCGATGCGTCGAAACCGATCGTGAACTCGGTCAGCAGGTGCTGCGACAGCAGTACAACGACCGCCACAATCAGGAGATACAGAACGACAATGCTGAAGATGCTGGTAAGTGAGGTACTCGCGTTTCGCCCGTGCTTCATCACCGAGTCATCGGAGCCGAGGGTGTCTGCAGATCTACCCGATTCCAGCCAGAGCGGAAGATGCTCTCCGGGAACAGGAAGCTCAGCATACGCAAGGCCGGCGCAAGTCTTACCGGTCTCACCTCGACTCTGGACTCAATATACACCGCGTCGGACGGTTTTTCGTATCTGGGAAGGTCAAAACGATAGTCCTGTAGCTGCACGAGGCTTGAGAGATAGAGCCCGGCCGAGTCGTATTCTCGGGTGGTACCGTCGGGCTCTTCGATCACGAACGCTTTGCTGAAGGCGTCGTAGCGGCCCTGAAATCGAAGCGACTCCTCGTGAAGCAGCGTGTCCCCAAACATCCCGAGCACGCCGTCGGTGCGGCCGTAGACACGGAAGGTGTACTCGATCTCGGAACGAAGACCTTCGGCCGCGGCGGCGATCAACTCCTCGGCGTCGTACCCGTCGAGTAGGACGCTCACGCGCACGCCGCTGCCGTCGAACTCGGCCGAGACTTGGCTCTCGAGGGCCTGCAGCTGCGACGGAAGCAGTAGCAAAAACAACGCCACGAACGCGATCGCGGTGACGCGCGCGCAGAGCCTACTCCTCTTCAAAGCGGTTCTCGAACAACTGAGATAACGCATCGACGGCCTCCGATTCATCCTCGCCTTCGGCTTTTATCGTGAGAGAGCTGTTGTAGCTTGCCCCCAGCGTTATGATCCCCATAATGGACTTGGCATTAATCTCTTCGTGTTCATTCTTGAACGCGATCTTCGACTTAAACTTGCTCGCGGTTTGCACGATCAATGCCGCCGGACGAGCGTGAATACCCGCACGGTTTTTAATCACCACATTTTTTTCCGTCATAGCACTACCCGCTGCTCAGATCGTCGTAACTCATCGGATCGCGCTCCTGAAAATGACGTGACCGCGCGTTCTCGGTTTCCAACCATTTTAGCACACTCTGGTTGAACTCACGAGCCGAGTAATACCCCATCTTTTTCAGTCGCTCGTTCATCGCTGCGGTCTCGATAATCACCGGGATATTGCGCCCCGGCTTCACCGGAACCTGTAAGTACGCAACCTTGACACCCAGAATCTCTCGAGTTCGCTCCTCGGCACCGATGCGGTCGTAGCTCTTATCGGAATCCCAGACTTCCAGCTCAACGATCAATTGGATTTGTTTTTTGTCCCGAATAGCCCCGACACCGAACAGGTGCGTAATGTTAATGATACCAAGACCACGTATCTCCATATGGTGCCCGAGGGTGGGGTTTGCGCCGTACCCTAACAGAATATTGCCGGCGACGCATCGGATCTCAACCGCATCGTCGGCCACCAGGCGGTGCCCCCGTTCAACAAGCTCGAGCGCGGCTTCGCTTTTCCCGACCCCGCTGTCGCCGAGGATAAGGACCCCGATCCCGAACACCTCAACCAGCACGCCGTGCTGCGTTTCCTGAGCCGCAAAGACATTGCTCAGCGCACGCATGAGCCGCGCTTGAAACTCGGAAGACGGCAAATCGCTCTGCAGGACCGGGCAGGTGTAACGTTCGGCGAGCTCGAAGAACCCTTTCGGCGGCTCCAGCCCGTGGGTAAACAGGACGCACGGCACGTCGTCGCGGCTCAACAGCCGCTCTACCGTCTCGAACGCCCCCTCGTCCGCAAGCTTCTGCAGATAGGCGGTTTCACCGCGACCAAAGATCTGAATGCGCTCCGGCCCGAAGTTTTCGAAAAAACCGCTCAACGCGAGCCCCGGTCGGTTTAGATCGGGAACGCGTATCTCTCGCGCCAAACCCGGCCGGCCCCCGAGACAACGCAGATTCAAGGCGTTATGCTCTTTGAGGTCGAGATTCAGCAGGTCGAGTACGGTGAACCGCTCCATGTCATGACCGGTCTTTGATCTTGTCTTTCTCTTTGCGTACTTTGCTGTCGAGCTTGTCGAACAGGCGCTCGAGGCCCTCGTACAACTCGAAGCTGTTTGTCTTGACTACGCTCGAGACGCCCCACCGAAAATGCAGCTTTGCCTCGAGCACATACTCGCTCTTTTCCTTCGTGATCGTGAAGTCGAGGTTCACGATGTAGTCTTTGGCAAAATCAAGCTTCTCAAGTTTTTTGTCGATGAACTCTTTGGTTTCGTCTTGCAGGTCGAGATGTACACCCTTCAGTTCAATATCCATGCTTACCCCTTTCTACCGATCTTTCTACCGATCGTAAGACGACGAAATGTCCAACTCTCGCCGATATTTCGCCACCGTGCGCCGCGCTATCTTGATCCCGCGCTGCAGCAACAGCTCTGCAATCTTTTGATCCGAGAGATGCGTGTCCCCGGACTCCTGTTCCAGAATCTCCCGTATGTTTTCTTTTACCGCTTCTTTCGAAAACTGTCTCCCCCCGGAACTGGTTTTCGAGACCGCGTTGGAAAAAAAGTACTTCAGCTCGAAGATGCCCCACTCGGTCTGCACATACTTTCCGGTGGTTATGCGCGACACGGTTGCCTCGTGAACACCCACCTCTCCGGCTATGTCGCGCAGCGTCAGCGGCATGAGATACTTCGGCCCACGTAGAAAAAACTCGCGCTGAAACTCAACCACCGCGCGCGCCACCTTCAGCAGGGTTTGATTGCGCTGCTGAATACTGTGGATGAACCAACGCGCGTCCTTCACGCTGGTGGTAACGAAGCGCTTCACCTGCTTGTCCTTTCGCTGTTCCTCGTCTTCGGCAAGCGCGTCGAAAAACGGGTCTATCCCGAGAACCGGTATCTCCTCTTCGTTGAGAATGATTACCAGACGACCTTCACGAATCGTGACCAATAGGTCGGGAATGACGTACGTCGGTTTCTCGGTAGAGTACAAGCGCCCGGGGAACGGCGTCAACGTACGGATGAACGCGATCTCATCCTCGAGAGCCTGCTGCGTGATCTTCAACTTGCGCGTGATCTCGTTGTAACGCCCTTTCTCCAACGCCTCGAGGTGGTTTTCGAGAATGGCACAGGCGTTCGGTGTGGCGTCTTCCGCGAGGCGGGCCTGTACGATCAACGACGCGCGATACTCGGGCACGCAGGTGCCTACCGGCTCGAACGACTGAATCATCTCTCGCATACGTTGCAGCCGTTCACGATTCTCGGGCCGCACCAAGGTTTCGGGATCCTCACGATCGAAGCCGTTCTCGTCGAGGTTCCGGATCAGCAACTCGCCGATCTCGAACTCCTCCTCCGAGATCGGTTGGAGCCGAAGCTGCCACAACAGATGCTCCTGCAACGACTCCGGACGCGCGAGCGCACCCTCCATGAACTGGCGCTTGGAGTCGCCGGCGTTCTCATCGTACGAAGAACTCGTGAAGCCCGGATCGGAGCTGTTCTCGAAGTACTCGTACTCCTCAGGAGTCGCGACCGCCTCCTCGAGCGAGGTGGTGCCCGGGTCCTCGGCGATCTCGAGCGCCGGATTTCGCTCGAGCTCCTGTTGGATTCGAAACTTCAGCTCCTGCAGCGGCAACGCCATCAGCTGGATACTCTGTACCAGCTGCGGGTTCATCTTGAGGCGTTGCTCTTGGACTAGTCCTTGCCGTTGGTTTTGCACGCCTACTTTTCTACCTCTGAGAATATATTGGCCGAGGGTAGGCGCTTTGTCAATGTTGGAGCGTTTCGCGTTTCGCGCCGAGCGAGGCGACGTCGAACAGCGCTTGAGTCAGAGACGGAACTCGTCGCCGAGGTAGACCTGTCGCGCGATCGGGCTCTCCATCACCTCGTCGCGCCCGCCCTCGACCACGATGCTGCCGTTGTTGATGATATAGGATCGGTGCGTTATCTCGAGCGTGTCGCGCACGTTGTGATCGGTAAGCAGTACACCGATACCGCGCTCGGCGAGCCCGCGTACGATCGTTTTAATCTCGTACACCGCGATCGGGTCGATGCCCGCGAACGGCTCGTCGAGCAGCAAGAAGCGGGGGGAGATCGCGAGCGCTCGCGCGATCTCGGTTCGGCGCCGCTCCCCGCCGGAAAGCGTATAGGCCGGCTGGCGACGAATGGAAGCAATGCCGAGGTCCTCGAGCAGCGCCTCGAGCTGCGTGCGCCGCTCACGCGAGTTCAGGTCACGGCGAATCTCGAGAACCGCTCGAACGTTCTCCTCGACCGTCAGCTTTCGAAACGCCGAGGCCTCCTGCGGCAGGTACGACACCCCGGCTCGCGCGCGCCGATACATCGGCAGGCGTGTCACATCCCTCCCGTCGAGCAATACGCGCCCCGCGTCGGGGCGAATGAACCCAACCACCATGTAAAACACCGTGGTCTTCCCGGCGCCGTTCGGCCCCAGGAACCCCACGATCTCCCCGGAAGTCATCGCGAACGACACCCCGCGGACAACCTGCTTCTTGCCGAAGCTCTTGCAGAGCTTATCCGCCGAGAGCCGAGTTGCATCACCCGCGCGCTCCTCGCG
>PUOW01000062.1 GCA_003552185.1 Spirochaetaceae bacterium | reverse complement strand
CTCGCCTCGGAGAACGCCGAACAGGAGCGCATCACCGAGTTCGAGTCACGCCTCGACCAGGCCGGCTTCCAGATCGTGCGCTCAGCCGAGGACGAGGAACGCCCCGATCTCGCTCCAGTTTTGGACGGCAAACCCGCGAGCTTCGATGAGCTGCAACGCCAGGCGGTAAACGGCGAGATCGACCAAACACGCCTCGAGCAGATCCGCGAGAACTACTTCCGCTTCATCGACGAGATGAACCGTATCTTTTCGAAGCTGCGCGTCAATCGCAACGAGATGCGCCGTAAACTCGTGGAGCTACAGGCGGCCTCGATCGAACCGCAGCTCGATCGCGAGATACAACAACTGAAGGAACAGTTCCCCGGAGAGCGCATCGCCGCATATCTCGATTCGGTTCGTGAGGCGGTTTTGTCGGGGATCGAAGAGTTCACACCCGAAAGTGCTTCCTGGGCCGGCGGCGGCGCAGGGCCCGGGTCGGTCGGCTCATCCGGTTCCGCCGGCTCTTCCCAAGCCGGCTCGGCCGGTGGAGGCCTCGAAGGCGATCACGGCGATCGCAGCCGGTTTCAGCGTTTCGACGTGAACATCGTGGTTGAGCACACCGAGACCGAGAAGAGCCCGGTGGTGTTCGAAGGAACCGCCGATTACGCGAAGCTGTTCGGAACGGTTGAGCCGAGCGCGGACGGCGGCGAGGACGGTAGCCCCGGGTTCATGAGCCTGCGCGCGGGCTCGGTGCTGCAGGCCTCGGGTGGATTTCTCGTGTTGCGCGCGCAGGACATCCTGATGCAGGAGGATGCCTGGAACGCGCTCAAGCGTACGCTGCAGGACGGCGCAACCGAGATTCGTACCATCCCGGGGCCCTACTCGCACCCAAGCGGGCTCAAGCCCGAACCAATCGAGGTAGCGGTTAAGGTCATCATCATGGGCAACGAGCACATCTACGACATCCTCTACAACCAAGACGAGGAGTTCGGGAAACTGTTCAAGATACCGGCCGAGTTCGACGCGGTTATGGAGCGAAACGAACGCAACACCGCTGAGTACGTCTCGTTCATGCGCATGATACAGACCCAGGAACGCCTCCTCCCGCTTGCGCCGGCCGGCATCGCCGCGGTAGTTCACCACGGCGTCCGCATTGCCGAGTTCCGTAACCGGTTGACGACCCGTTTCTCGCGCATCGCCGATCTGTTGCGCGAGGCCGACTACTGGGCCCGCCGGCACGAAAGCGCCGAGATCACCGAGCGTGAGGTAGAGGCGGCGCTCGAGCAACGGCGGTACCTGTACAACCTTCCCGAAGAAAAGATCGACGAGCAGATTCTCTCGCACGAGCTTCTGATCTCGGTCTCGGGCAGCGCAATCGGACGCATCAACGGTTTGGCGGTGATCGATCGCGGATACTACGCCTTTGGTCGACCTATGGTGATCACGGTACGAATTGCGCCCGGCGACGACGGAATTATCAATATCGAGCGCGAGTCGGGGCTCTCGGGCGAGTTGCACGACAAGGGCGTCTACATCATCGAGGGTTATCTGCAGTCGAAGTACCTGCGCGAGCACCCTCTCTCGGTACGAGCGAGCATCTGCTTCGAGCAGTCCTACGTAGAGGTCGACGGCGACTCGGCGAGCTCGAGCGAGATCTACGTCTTGCTGTCGGCGATTGCCGAGGTTCCGCTCCGGCAGGACATCGCGGTCACCGGCTCGGTTAATCAAATGGGAGAGGTGCAGGCCGTCGGCGGAATCAGCGAGAAGATCGAAGGCTTCTACGAGGTCTGCCGCAAGATCGGGATCACCGGCACCCAGGGCGTGATCATCCCGCGCGGCAACATCGAGAACTTGATTCTCTCGCGCGAGGTGCTGGACGCGGTAAAGGCCGATACGTTTCGCATTTGGGCGGTGGACACCATCGACCAAGGTATCGAGATTCTCACCGGGCTACAGGCCGGCGCGCGTACGCAACGAGGCTCATTTCAGGCCGGCACCGTCAACTCGTTTGTCGAGAAGCGCTTGCGCGAGATGGCCGATCAGATGAAACGTTTCGGCGGTCGGTGACCGAGCCGCACAGCCGCCCGAGGACGGCGCAAGGCCGGCGCAAGGCTTGACATATTTGGGATACGACTTATACTCTAGGCCGAAGTCGATGGTAGAGGATTCCAAGCGATGCCGAAAAAAGTAGACGAATCGAAAGTAATTCAGGCGGCACGTAGCGGAATACCTTTAACGGTTAAGTCCTACACCCTCCCGCACGAAACCGAGGTATATCTCGAAGAAATACTGGCGGTATTCCTGCGCGAGATGGGGCAAGACAAGCTCAAAGACCCGCTTGCGTACTGCCTTCGTGAGCTCGCGGTAAACGCCAAGAAAGCAAACACAAAGCGCGTCTATTTTCGCGAGCGAGAGCTCGATGTTCACAACGAGGAACACTATCGCCGCGGGATGGAGAGCTTCAAGCAAGACACGCTCGACAACATCGATCATTACCTCGAGAAGCAGAAGGAAGCCGGGTTGTACGTTCGGGTAGTGTTCCACGCCAAGGGCAAAGACCTCCGGCTTGCGGTATGCAACAATGCCGAGATCGTGCGGCGCGAGCAAATGCGCGTCTACGATCGCATCGCGCGCTCGCGAGCCTTCGACTCGCTCGAGGAAGCGCTCTCCACCGTGCTCGACGACTCCGAGGGTGCCGGGCTCGGCATCGTAATACTCGTTCTCATGCTCAAGAAGATCGGGCTCGACGAAGACGCCTTCGATATCGACTTCGAGGGCTCCGAGACGGTAGCGCAGGTTCGTATCCCGATGTCCGAGGTTCG
>PUOW01000303.1 GCA_003552185.1 Spirochaetaceae bacterium | reverse complement strand
TCTCCGAGTCGCCGAGCGATCTCTTCGGCGTCGTGATGCGTGGCTTCGGGCAAGAGGGCGATCAGCTCGTTTCCCCGATAGCGTACCGCGGTACCGGTTCGGCGAACCGCGCTGCCGAAAGACGAGGCCAACTGCTTCAGCGCGAGATCGCCGGCCTCATGACCGTAGGTATCGTTTACTTCCTTGAAGTTATCGGGCTTCATCATGAGCAGGGTGACGGGGGCGGCGCCGTCCTGGCGGTAGCGTTCAAGCTCCTCGGTCAGGTAGGTTGCGTTGTAGAGTCCGGTCAGTTTGTCTATGTATACTTGGCGTTTCAGCTCTCGCACCCACGGAGTGTTCTCGCTCAGTAACCTGTTGGTGGACCGTAAACGACCGGCGAGGTTTCCCAACAACTTGAACAGAACGCGTGCCCCGAGTACCGGACTACTTTGCAGAATCAAAGCCAGTTCCTGACCGGCGGCCGGAAAGCGAGCCGTACGCGTGGGCTGTGTCGCGATCGCGTAGGCGCTCCGGGCACTGTCGACGAGTAGGTCGAGCTCGCCGACCGACTCGCCGCTGATGAACCGCGCGAGCTCGCGTCCGGTGTCCTCGCCAAGGTCTGATCGAATCGTGAGCTCACCGTGCTCGAGCACGAAGAGGCTGCCCCCGGGGTCGCCGGGGCGAAACAGCACCGAGCCTTCCGACAGCTCGAGGATCTCGGCGTGCTCGGCCACCAGGCCGAGCTCGAACTCGTCAAGCGTCTTGAAAAGGGTTGCCGATTGTAGGAGACGGGCAATGTCCTGCGCGTCGCGGCCGCCTGTATCGTTCACAACAGCCTCCGCTCGAGTGGTGGTTTTTTATATCTTAGCACAGCACTCATAAAATCTCGAGTTCTCGCGGCACGAAACCGCCGAGGAGCGGTTAACGCAACTCGGCGAGGGCTGCTGCGATGCGCTCCACCCCCTTCCTGAGCGCCGAGCCGTCATAGTACGAGAAACTGAGGCGCACGCAATCCGCCGCCGCGCCGGCTACCGAGGCGCGGGAGCCGGGCATAACCAAAACGCCGTGGCTGCGGGCGCGCTCGGTCAGTGTCTCGAGATCGAGCGGAAAGGTGCTTCGAACCCAGATGAAGTACCCGCCTTCGGGATAGCGCACCTCAAAGCCGGCACCAAGCTGTGCCGTGAGAGCTTCGTACAGCACCGCTCGGCGCGCAGCGAGAGTAGTTCGCAACGTTTTGAGATGCTCCGGCATGAGACCGAGTTCCAGCACACTTCGTACCACCGCCGCGGCGAACGGGTTTGCGCCGCCGCCGCTATCGTATACTCCGCTGAGCGCGAACCTCTCGAGCAGCTCCGGCGCGGCGTGCGCCCAACCGAGCCTGAGGCCGGGGCCGAGAATCTTCGAGAACGAGCCGAGCGTTATCACCGTATCGGAGAACCCGAGCTCCGCGAATGAAGGCGCCGGTAGGCCGTTGAACCCTAGCAGATGGTAGGCCTCGTCGGCGATCAGGAGGACACCATGCTCGCGGCAGAGGCGAAGGACGCGTTCGCGCGCGTCGCGGCTCAGCGTAGCACCGGTGGGATTCTGGTACGACGGAATAAGGTACAGCAGCCGCGGCTTCTCTTCCCGGATACGACGCTCGAGCTCATCGAGAAGCACTCCGTTCTCTCCGGTGGGAGTTCCTACAACCCGGAGGTGGTGGTCGGCGAAGACTTTGCGAGCGAGGAAGTAGGTGGGGTCTTCAACGAGCACGGTATCGCCGGGTGTGGTGAGCGTGGTGCAGATGAGGTCAAGCGCTCCCGAGATGCCGGCGGTCACGAACAGCCGTTGCGGCTGCAGCCCGAGGAACTCGCCGAGAAGATGCCGGAATCCGAGGTCGCCCGGCTCGAGACCGTACTGCAGTATCAGTCGATCTCCGGTCGAAAGACGATGCGTCGCAGCCTTGCGAATCGGCTCGAGCGGAAGGAGCTCGGGGCTGGGGTGCCCAAGCGCAAGGTTGATGACATCGCCTGCTTGCCGTTGCGTTGAAACCGAGCCTTCCATACCTCATAGCCTACTCTTGAACCGGGAAACGCGCAAGGCGAAGATGCCGACACAGCGATGCCGACACGAGTCTTGTGGCTGATCGGGGTACCGCCCTGAAACGGTTACGGCGGGATTGTAGGCAACCGATAGGCGCTCGGTGTATGGTGGGCAGCGAAGGAGGGTTCCTGTGACGGTAGTGTTTTATCAGAAGATCACCGATGTATGGCAACAGCATATCGAGGACATCAAGCGGCAGTTTCCGGATGCCGAGCTGGTACTGGAGCCCGCCGAGGTAGAGCGGCGTCTACCCGATGCCGAGGTAATCGTCGGCGGAAAGCTCACCGAGGAAGTGATACAGCGCGCCGAGCGGCTGAAGCTCATCATTGTGCCGTTTACCGGGATCAGCCACCTTCCCCTGTCGCTGATAACCGAGCGCGGGGTTCGTATCGCGAACGCGCACGGCAACGCGCCGTACGTCGCCGAGCGAACCGTGGCGCTCATTCTGGCGTTTTACGGCCGGGTGATAGAGTTTCACAACGATCTCCGCGACGGGCGCTGGCACGGGTTCTGGGTGAACCGGGGGCTCGAAGACACCTGGGACTCGGTAGACGGCAAACGCTGCGTGGTGCTCGGCGCCGGCGAGATCGGGCTGCAGGTCGCGAAGCGGCTGAAACCGTTTGGGGTTGAGATGGTGGGGTTTAGGCGCAGTACGCCGCGCGAGATTCCGCCGGAGTTCGACGAGATGGTGTACTCCCTAGATGACGCGCTCGCCGGCGCCGATATCGTGGTGGTGGCGCTGCCGGCAACCG
>PUOW01000195.1 GCA_003552185.1 Spirochaetaceae bacterium | reverse complement strand
GACCAGAACCGCTGCATCTTCTGCAAGCGCTGCGTTCGGGCCGTGAAAGACGATCAGGGGCGTAGTCTGTTTGCATACTCCAAGCGCGGCCACTCACTGGAGGTTACCTTCGATAAGCGACTCGCGCACAACATGACCGATGAGCAGGCCGAGTACGCCGCCGAGGTCTGCCCGGTGGGTTCAATTTTGAGGCGTAAGAACGAGTTCGAGACCCCGGTGGGCGCCCGCACATACGACAAAGCGCCGATCGGCAGCGATATAGAGGCGTAGGAGAGAGCAATGAATAAACCGGTAGTAGCGACAACCTCGATGGCCGGCTGTTTCGGCTGTCACATGTCTTTTCTCGATATAGACGACCGAATCTTGAAGCTGATCGAGCTCGTTGAGTTCGATAAGTCTCCGATAGACGACATCAAGAAGTTCTCGCGGCAGTGCGATATCGGGCTACTCGAAGGCGGCTGCTGCAACACCGAAAACGTCGAGGTGCTGCGCGAGTTCCGCAAACACTGCAAGATTCTGGTTGCGGTTGGAGAGTGCGCGATCATGGGCGGTCTACCGGCTATGCGCAACGGTATGCCGCTGCGAGAGTGTCTCGAGGAGGCCTACCTCAATGGCGTTACCACCAAGCACGCGAACCCTACCGGGGTGATGCCGAACGACGAGGAGTTGCCGATTCTGCTCGACCGCGTGTATCCATGCCACGAGGTGGTGAAGGTCGATTACTTTCTGCCGGGTTGCCCGCCGCGCGCCGACCTCATCTGGGAGGCGCTCTCGGCTTTAATTGCCGGACGCGACGCGGAGCTGCCGTACGAGGTTTTTAAGTTCGATTGAGCTCGAAGAACGAGCTGTGCACGTTAACGAGGGAGCATAACGAATATGGGACAAAAAATTACGATCGAGCCGGTAACTCGCGTCGAGGGGCACGGCAAAGTCACAATTCACCTCGACGATCAAAACCAGGTGACGCAAAGCCGTCTGCACATCGTTGAGTTTCGGGGGTTCGAGCGCTTCATACAAGAGCGTCCGTTCTGGGAGGTGCCGGTGCTGGTGCAGCGCCTCTGCGGCATCTGCCCGGTCAGCCACCACCTCGCCGCCGCAAAGGCAACCGATGTTCTGGTAGGCGCCGGCACCGGCGACGGGCTCACCAAGACCGGCGAGAAGATGCGGCGCTTGATGCATTACGGGCAGCTGTTTCAGTCGCACGTGCTGCATTTCTTCCACCTCGTCTCGCCCGACCTGCTGTTCGGCGTCGACGCCGACCCCGCTACGCGGAACGTGATCGGCGTGGCGCTGCAGCACAAAGACCTCGCGGTGCAGGGCGTGATGATGCGCAAGTTCGGTCAGGAGATCATCGAGGTGACCTCCGGGAAGAAGATACACGGCACCGGGGCGGTACCGGGGGGCATCAACAAAAGCCTCTCGCAAGAAGAGGTAGATCGCTTCCTCAAGGGCGACGATCCGTTGAACGCCGACAAGATGATCGAGTGGTCGCTCGGCGCGCTCGAGTTTTTCAAGGATTATCACAGCAAGAACGCCGAGATGGTCGACAGCTTCTCGGCCTTTCCGTCGAATCATCTGAGCCTGGTGCGTGCCGGCGACGGTGCGATGGATCTTTACCACGGTGTACTCCGCGCGGTCGACCATGAAGGCAATCGAGTGCTCGACGACATAGACTACCAAGAATACGATCAGCACATCGCTGAAGAGGTGCGCAACTGGAGCTACATGAAGTTCCCGTATATTCGCTCGCTCGGGCCCGAGAACGGCTGGTATCGCGTGGGGCCGCTCGCGCGCGTGAACACCTGCGACTTCATCCCGACACCGCTGGCGCAGAAGGAGCTCGAGGAGTTCCGCGCCTACACCAACGGCAAGCCGAACAACTACTGCATGCACACGCACTGGGCGCGCTTGATCGAGATTCTGCATGCCGCCGAGGTGATGAAGGAGCTCCTCGAGGATCCCGATATCATGGGTAGGGACCTCATGGCCGGCGGCGAGCGCCGCGACGAGGGAGTCGGGCTTGTAGAGGCACCGCGCGGTACCTTGTTTCATCACTACAAGATCAACGAACACGATCAGATCACGATGTGCAATCTCATCGTCTCGACCACCAACAACAACGAGCCGATGAACCAAGCCGTGAACATCGTCGCGCGCGCGATGATGAACAATCAGCCCGAGATCACCGAGCCGATGATGAACGCGGTTGAGGTTGCGATACGCGCGTATGATCCGTGTTTAAGCTGTGCCACGCACGCCCTCGGTCAAATGCCGCTTGAGGTAACCCTGTACGACGCCGAGGGCCGCGAGCTCGATCAAAAGCGCAAGTAGATGAAGCGAATTCTCGTATTCGGAATCGGGAACCCGGGGCGCGGCGACGACGCCCTGGGTTCTTTCGTAATCGAGCGACTCGAGAGCTGGGCGGCCGAGCAGCAGCTCGGCGACGCGTTAACGCTCGACGCCAACTATCAACTCATGGCCGAGGACGCACTGGCGGTGTCGGAGCACGATATCGTGATCTTTGTGGACGCCTCTATGGAGCATATCGACGGCCTGCTGTTCACCCGCGTGCACCCGGCCGGTCGGATTGCGTTCTCAACGCACGCAATGTCCGCCGAGTCGATTGTAGCGCTGGCGCAGGAACTGTACGGCTGCGAGACCGAAACGTATATGCTTCACCTTGAGGGGGCCTCGTACGAGTTTCAAGAACCGTTGAGCCGGACCGCCGAGCGGGCACTCGAGAGCGGGGTTCGGTTCCTCACCGAGCTCATCGCCGAGACTCACCGAACCGGCGAACTCCCGACCGAGAACCTTC
>PUOW01000148.1 GCA_003552185.1 Spirochaetaceae bacterium | reverse complement strand
GAAAGGCCGCTGAAGCAAGCGTTCATTCCCCTCACCGCACCACCATCGCTTCAGCCGAGCCTTCAAAACCGAGCGTTCGCCGCCGCACTCCTGCGTGCTGTGTCCAACTGCGTTTGCCCTGCCGAGGCAAAACCGAGGTCTTGACAAAAGCCGGTAAATCCGGCAGTGTTGGGCTTCCGAAAATACACGGTGGATGTAGTTCAGGGGTAGAGCACCAGATTGTGGATCTGGTTGTCGCGGGTTCAAATCCCGTCATCCACCCGTGCCGGCGGCCGGCAGACACAACTGCCGCGCCGCCCGACCATGCGCCCGTAGCTCAGCTGGATATAGCGTCGGACTTCGAATCCGCAGGTCGCAGGTTCGAATCCTGCCGGGCGTACGACATACTGCACACGAGTTACCGGCGCCGGCGGCGCCTCTCTCGCGTTGCAATGGGCCGTTAGCTCAGCTGGTAGAGCAGCGGACTCTTAATCCGCGGGTCACAGGTTCGATCCCTGTACGGCTCAACCCCTTGACCGAACTGCTGCGGTTCGGTACTATAGGCGAGAGTGGTGAAATTGGTAGACACGCTAGATTTAGGATCTAGTGCCGTAAGGCGTAAGGGTTCAAGTCCCTTCTCTCGCAGGCCTACGTCCGGGAGCGTGTTAGCCCGGAACCAAACACTCGCGCGGGAGTAGCTCAGTGGTAGAGCTCCACCTTGCCAAGGTGGATGTCGCGGGTTCAAATCCCGTCTCCCGCTCTCTGTCATTGGCGGCCTGGTTCTCCCGGGTCGCCTTTTTTTTAACTTTTTCGGTAATCTGATCGGGAGTAGAACATATGGTCACAGAAAAGCAGATTGAACGACTCGAGAATGCGGCCGTCCGCTTGACGGTAACCATCGATAAAGACACCGTCAACGAAAAATACAACGACGTCGTCAAGCACTACGCGAAGGAAGCGCAGGTCAAGGGCTTCCGCAAAGGAAAGGTGCCGTTCGAGATAATGGAGCGCAAGTTCGGCGAGAGCCTCAAGTGGGAAGCCACGCACCAACTGCTCGACGAGAGCTTGCGCGAAACCCTCGAGGAGATCGACGAGAAGCCGCTACCCTACTCACAGCCCGAGCTCGACGGCGAGGTTCAGCTGCAGAAAGACGAGGACTTCACCTTCAGTGTGAAGTACGACGTCTATCCCGAGATCGAGCTCGGCGAGTACAACGGCGTCGAGGTTGAGGTCGACGAAATCGAAATCACCGAAGAAGACATGAACCGTGAGCTCGAGAACATCCGGGAGCAGAACGCGGTGGTGCAAGAGAAGTCGGCCGGTGCGGTTGAGAAAGACGACATCGTGACGATCGACTACTGGGAGCTCGACGAAAACGACGAGCCCAAGGAAGATACGCGGCGCGAGGACTTCGTGTTTACGGTCGGCACCGGATACAACCTCTACAAGCTCGACGACGACATCATCGGTATGGAAGTCGACTCAGAGAAGGTCGTCACAAAGGAGTTCCCGGAAGACTACGAGCACACCGAGTTGGCCGGGCAAACCAAGAAGATCGGCGTCAAGATCAAGACGATCAAGCAACGCGAGTTGCCGGAGCTCGACGACGAGCTCGCTCAGGACGTCAGCGAGAAATACGAAACGCTCGATGACCTCAAGCAAGACATCCGCACACGCCTCGAAGAAGCGGCTGAGAACCGCATGCGCGACGAGAAGGTTCAGAAGATCCTCGACAAGATCGTGGAGAACAGCCGGCTCGAGCTACCGGAATCGATGCTCGAGGCCGAGCTCGACCAGTTCTGGCAGGAGTTCGTGCAAAAATTTCAGGCCGTTCCCGAGCAGATAGAACAGATGCTCGCGGCTCAGGGCATGAGCAAAGACGACTTCAAGCAGCGATGGCGCGAGGATGCCGAGAAACGGCTCAGCCGACGTCTGGTGGTGCAGAAAATTCTCGACAACGAGGAGATTGAGGTCACCGACGAAGAGCTTGATGCCGATATCAAAGAGAAAGCCGAGGCGAGCTCGATGGATCTCGAGCAGACGCGAGAGTATATCGAACAGAACAACATGACCGAGTACATTCGCCGCGAGGTACGCGAACGCAAGCTGTACGACCAGCTAATAGAGCGCGCCACGGTAAAACCGGGCGAACAGGTGAAATTCCTGGACGCAATGCAACGAAATGCGTAAATTCGGGATCAAACCTCAACACGGCAACACCAAGCAAAGGGCTTCCGCAATGACCGAACAGAACAACACAATGGTACCGATCGTCGTCGAACAAACCGGTGTCGGTGAACGCTCATACGATATCTACTCGCGCCTACTCAAGGATCGCATCGTATTTCTCGACGGCGAGATTCACGATATCACCGCCGACTTAGTGGTGGCCCAGCTGCTGTTCCTCGAGTCGCAGGATCCCGAGAAGGACATAAACCTCTACATAAACTCCCCAGGCGGGTCGGTGACGGCCGGGCTCGCGATCTACGACACGATGCAGATCATTAAACCGGCCGTTCAAACGATCTGCATGGGACAGGCCGCGTCGATGGGCGCGATTCTGTTGGCGGGCGGGGCCCCCGGCAAACGCTACGCCTTGCCGTCCTCGCGCATTCTCATCCATCAACCTTGGGGAGGCGTGCACGGGCAGGCTACCGATATCGGTATTCAGGCGCGCGAGATGGTACGTCTCAAAAAGATGCTGATCAAGTACTTCGCGCAGCACACCGGCAAGCAGGAAGACCAGGTGGCCGCGGATATGGAGCGCGATTTCTTCATGTCGGCGGAAGAAAGCGTCACCTACGGCGTGGTAGACAGCGTATTAACAAGGCCGAATAGCAATGAGCAAGCAGAAAAATAACAGCGAAAACACAAAAATATGTTCGTTTTGCGGCAAGAACTCGGAGTTCGCGCGTCGCTTGATCGCCGGCCCCGGCGTGTATATCTGCGATGAGTGCGTACACGTGTGCAAGAAGATCCTCGACGAAGAAGACGAGGTACTGACCACCGAGTTTCTCGACGAGATCCCGAACCCCAAAGAGATTAAGGCGCACCTCGACCAATACGTCATCGGCCAGGAAGACGCCAAGAAGGTGCTCTCGGTCGCGGTCTACAATCACTACAAACGCATTACCCAGAAGAGCAAGCTCGAGGACGAGATCGAGATCGAGAAGGCCAACGTCTTGCTGATTGGGCCCACCGGCACCGGCAAGACCCTGCTCGCGAAGACGCTCGCCGACAAGCTGCGCGTACCGTTCGCGATCGCCGACGCCACAACGCTCACCGAAGCGGGCTACGTTGGTGAAGACGTCGAAAACATCCTCTTGAAGCTCTACCAGGCTGCCGGCAACAACGTGGCGGCTACCGAACGTGGGATCGTGTATATCGACGAGATCGACAAGATCGCGCGCAAGAGCGAAAACGTCTCGATCACTCGCGACGTATCCGGCGAGGGTGTGCAGCAGGCGCTGTTGAAGATCATCGAAGGCACCGTGGCTTCGGTGCCGCCTCAGGGCGGGCGCAAGCACCCGAGTCAAGAGATGATCAAGATCGACACCACCAACATCTTGTTCATCTGCGGCGGCGCGTTCGTCGGGCTCGAGCGCCTGGTCGAACAGCGCGTGCTCCAGCAGCCGATGGGCTTCGGCGCCGATGTTCGCCTCCCGTCCGAGCGCGATACCGCGGCCTTGATGCGTCAGTTGCACCCCGACGATTTGATTCAGTATGGGTTAATCCCGGAGTTTATCGGGCGCATGCCGATACACGTGGCGCTCCGCGACCTCACCCAGGAAGACCTGGTTCGCATCGTACGCGAGCCGCGTAACTCAATTATCAAGCAGTATCAGGCGTCGCTGCGGTTGGACGAGGTGGATCTCACCTTCGAAGACGAAGCGGTCAAGGCAATAGCCGAAAAGGCGATGGCTCAAAAGACCGGCGCGCGCGGCCTTCGGTCAATTGTTGAGAACGTCATGATCGATATCATGTTTGATATCCCCTCGATGGAAGGCAGCAAGCGGGTCGTCATTACGCGCAATGTAATCGAGAACGGAGAGAAGCCCGAGGTCCTGATAGACAAAAAATCGGCGTAGCACGTCACCGTGCCACGCTCAACGGCGGAGACACGAGCGCTGCGCCCCCGACCACACAAGCGCGACTCGGCCTCGAGTTGCGCAGGCGGGCTTAGGGTGGCGCAGGCGGCGTTGCCCGCTGCCTTGCATTTCGCTTCGTGAGTTCATATACTAGGGAGCGAGCGCAGCTATCCAGGAGGAATGACCGTGAAAAACCCGGTAGCCGTTTTTGTCGGCGTGCTGTTCTTGGTAATTGCCGTGCAGGCAGCCGCCGAAGATCCTCGCCCTTATGTTCGCACCGTTCCGCTGGAGCGCGTATATACGCATAGCGGCGGGTATAAGATCGTATATAGCACAAGTCGGCTCGAAACCGCCGAGAACTACCTGCCGGCGCGGTGGTTCGAGCAAGCCGCCGGCATAGGCGAGATCGTGTACACAGACCGCAGGGCCGCGCCCTTTATGCAGGTGTACTATTACGACGGCGAGTTCTCACACATCCGCTTGTTCGTGCGTCGCAACACGGCTCACCCCTCGTGGGGTCTACTGCCGAATCGCCCCGAGGAGCGCGAGCGATTTGATCAAGTAGGCGACGAGCTGCAAGTACGCTATTAGCGCCGGCCGCGCCGACGACACGCGTAAAGCCGCCCGCAGCAAAAAACCGAGATGGAAGACCATACCGGCGAAACCGCGGCGCTGCTGCGGTTTCTCTCCTCCTACAAGCATTACTACATACTGAGCCATGTAGAGCCCGACGGCGACTGCGTCGGGGCGTCGCTCGCGCTCGAGTCGTTTCTCACGCGGCGCGGTAAGACGGTGACGCTACTAAATGAAGGCCCGTTCGAC
The DNA here is from genome assembly GCA_003552185.1 of Spirochaetaceae bacterium. GTDB lineage: Bacteria > Spirochaetota > Spirochaetia > DSM-27196 > SLAA01 > B1Sed10-166. The sequence goes on along the minus strand of PUOW01000148.1, from coordinate 8,040 downwards.
CGGCCCGAGATTCAAGATTTCGCGCAAAGGTTTCGCACCGCCCTCCCGACGCAGAGCTCGCTCGACGGGTGCGCCGCGGTTGTGCTCGACTGCTCCGACTACGAACGGCTTGGAAGCCTTTCGTCGCTCCCGCGCCGGTTGCCTGCTGCCGTGGTCGATCACCACGCCACCAACGACACGAGCGGGGAATTTGTTCTGATCGATCCTACCGCGCCGTCCACCACGGTGCTGATACAGCTCATCATCGAGACCGCCGAAGGCAGCTTAACACCCGAGGAAGCTCGCCATGCTTTGTTCGGCCTCTGCACCGACACCGGGTACTTTCGGCATCTCGATCGCGACGGAGGTGATGCGCTGCGCTCTGCGGCACGCTTAGTGGATGCCGGGGCCAGCCCGCGCGAGGTGCACGACGCGATCTTCGGCGGCCAGCCGCTGGCCTCGCGCAGTCTGCTCGCGCGCTGGCTGCAACGCGTTGAACCGGTCGCCGGGGGCCGCGCGTTGCTCACCTACCAAACGCTCCGCGACAGTCAGGAGTTCGCTCCGAGCGAGCGCGACACCGGGATGCTGTACCAGCTACTTCTCGGCGTACGCGGCTGCAGAGTCGTCGCGTTTGTCCGCCAGGAGAACCAGACCGAGTGCAGCGGGAGCTTACGCTCCACCAACGATTTTGACGTCTCTGCGATCGCGCAACTGTATGGCGGCGGAGGTCACAAGCGCGCCGCCGGGTTCCTTACCGACCGACCAGCCGGCGAGGTATACGCCGAGCTGCGAGAGCTCATCGAGTCGCGCCTCGCGGAGTTCGACGCCGGCCGTTGAGACTGCGGCACCCTACTCGCGCCGGTAACACGCCTTCTTCTAACAACCGGCTCCTGGTTCCGCGCGCTTCTTTTGTAAACCAACGTAAACTTTCGCCCCGGTTCATACCTCCAGGATTGGCACGCCGCTTGCTTAACGGAATTCCCCGCAAACGGGAATTCAAAAAGCGAGGAGTGTGTTTCAATGGATCGATTAACCGGCCAGGTATTGACCTACCAGCGAACCGGTCAGGGCGGTAGCCATTTGTATGACGAGATTATGCGCCGCGTCTACGCCTATCCGACACGTTGCTTGGGGCTTAAGGAGGACGACTGCGGCGATTTCCTGCTACATTTCTACCCCCGAATACCGTTTACCATCCAACGCTTCCGAAACCGCGGCCGGCCGTTCAGCTCTTACCTGTACTCCACGCTCAAGTTTCAGATTCGCGATTACGTAGCGGCCCGCAATCGCGCAAACCTACGGCGAGCCACCGCCGACACGGCCGTCATCTGCAATACCGTGTTTGATCCCGAGGAGATCGCTGAACAGGCGCCCGAGTACCCGCTCGAGCGTGAACCGCGGGCAACCTTCCGCACCAAGCTCGACGAAATCCTCAAGGTTCTGAACTCGGTCCCGCGTACCCGCGTCGCCGGGGGCGCGACCGCCCGACGCGTGGTGATCCTCGCGATGAAATGCTGCCTCACGCTCACCGAGCACGATCTCCGCGAGCTTGCGTTCGTAACGGGCTACGACCACAATGAGCTGCACAACGGTTGGTTGGAGCTCCGCGCCGGCATGCACCTGCGGATCGCGAGGATCATGGTGCTCCAAGAGCGTCGCTCGGCGGCGTACTTCACGATGCAGTACCTCTCCGTTAGACTGCAGCAAACGCAGAACCCGCGCGTTGTTTCCGGACTCAAACGGAGCCTCTCGGCACATCGCGCCCGCTACTACAACGCACATCAGCGCCTCCGTGCCGTCCCTCTGACTCCCTCCAATAAGGAGATCGCGGCCGCGCTCGGGATTCCGAAGGGGTCGGTCGACTCCACGATGCATTACCTCAGGCGCGTACTCGCGATACACGCCTCGCGGTCCGGGGGCGGCCCGGATGCTGAACAAGGTGCAGTTGCGGCGCCGCCTCCGGAGCCCGGCGCGCCACCGACCGCCTTGCCGGCCCGCCGCCCCGCCTACCGCCGACCGGCACCCCCCGTGCCGAACACCGGCGGGCCGAGCGCCGGCGGGCCGAGCGCCGGCGGGCCGCGTGCCGGATCGGCCGGCGCCGCTTTACAGCCGGCGGAGCATTCCATATGATGGCACGATGCATTTGCTACTCGCCTCCAACAACCAACACAAGCGCCGCGAGCTCGCCGAGATTCTCGCGCGCCACACGCTCAGTACGCCGGAAGACCACCGCCTCGAGTTCGACCATGAAGAGATCGCCGACACCTTTATGGGCAACGCTCTCGGCAAAGCGAAGGAGCTTCACGAGCTCGTCGCCGAGACACAGTCCGGCCGCCCCCCGATCGTTATCGCCGACGACTCGGGAATCTCGGTCGACGCACTCGACGGACGACCGGGTGTGTGGTCGGCACGCTTTGGTAACTCCCCGGAGCGCCCTAAGCTCACCGACACAGACCGCAACAATCTCTTGCTTGAGACTCTCGAAAACGAGGAAAACCGAGACGCGCACTACGTGTGCTGCATGGTTGCGTACCTCGGTGTCGACCGATACTACATCGTGCAGGAGACCTGGCACGGAGAGATCGCGCGCAGCCCCTCAAACGGCGGCGGTGGTTTCGGGTACGACCCGGTCTTTCGGTTACCGGACCTCGACGTCACGGTAGCCGATATCTCCGCCGAGGAAAAACACCGTCTCTCGCATCGAGGCAAGGCGGCTCGACGCCTTGCTTCGCTGCTCGACGGGCTCGAGCTCGACGACGGGCTCGAGCTCAACGACGGCCGGGCCGGCGCAAGCTGAGAGCCTAGAAGCTTGACGCCGCGCAGCGTGCTCGCTATCGTGCCCCTATGACTGCTAAGACATCACAGATTCCGAGTCGCGACGAGGTTCCGCCCGAGCACAAATGGGATCTCTCGAGTTTGTACGAAAACGACGATGCATGGGAGAAAGACCTCAAGTTCTACATGCAGCGCACTCCCGAGATTGACCGGTTTAAAGGCACACTCGGAAAATCGGCCGAGCAGCTCGCCGCCTGCCTCGAGTTCATGAACCAAATGAACCAGTTGCAGGAACGCCTCGGCTACTACGCGCATCTCAGGCTGTCCGAAGACGTATCAGATAGCCGGAACCACGACCGTTTTTCGCGTTTCATGCAGGCCGCCACCGCGGCGGAAGCGCGCGCCAGCTACCAAACCCCGGAAATTCAGGCGATCCCCGACGAGCGCATGGAGCAGTTTCTCAAAGAGCCGGTACTCGCGGAGTTCGAGATCGCGTTGCGGAAAGTCCTTCGATACAAACCGCACGTGCTTTCGGAAGCCGAGGAGCGGCTGCTCGCGCTGCAGCAAGAGCCGAACCAAACAGCACAAAAGAGCTTCGGCGCGCTCACCGACGCCGATATGGAGTTCGGCGAGGTGGAGACGCCGGATGGGCCGCAGCCGTTGACTCATGCTTCGTTCGGCAGCTTCATGGAACACCCCGACCGGGAGGTTCGCGCTCGCGCGTATGAGCAGTTCTTCAGCGAGTTCGTTGCGCACAAAAACACACTCGCGAATCTGTACGCCGGCAGCGTTCAACTCGATATCTATCAGTCTCGCGTTCGAAACTTTGAGTCGGCGCGCGCCGCCCGCCTGTTCCCCGACGACGTCCCGGAATCGGTGTACGATAACTTAGTGGACACGGTGTCCTCCGGCTTGGAGAAACTGCACCGGTACTACGATCTGCGCCGTCGCGCGCTTGGGCTCGAGCGCCTTGAGCTGTACGACACCAAGGTCCCGCTCGTGCCGGAGCTAACCGTGAAGCACAGCTACGAAGAGGCGGTCGAGGTGGTGGTGGAGGCGCTGGCGCCGCTCGGCGAGGAGTACTGCCGTGTGCTTCGTGAGGGCCTGCTCGGCGGATGGGTAGACCGCTACGAGAACAAAGGCAAACGCTCCGGCGCGTTCTCGGCCGGGTCGTACGACGGGTGGCCCTACATTCTCATGAACTTCCGCGAAGACCTTCTGCGCGACGTGTTCACGCTGGCGCACGAGGGCGGTCACTCGATGCATTCGTGGTACTCAACGCGCAACAACCCGTTTCAACACTACGACTACACGATCTTCGAGGCCGAGGTTGCCTCCACCTTCAACGAGCAGCTGCTGGCGAAGCACCTCATGGAGCGCTCAGACGACCCGCGGATGCAAGCCTACCTCGTCAACAAGCAGATCGACGATCTGGTCGGCACCTTGTTTCGTCAAACGATGTTCGCCGAGTACGAGGCGCTTACACACAACAGCGTAGAGAGCGGGCGTCCGTTGACCGTAGACTCACTCCGTTCGGAGTATCGCCGGTTGCTCGAGAAGTACTTCGGGTCCGGGGTAAACCTGCACGAGCTCGCCGATATCGAGGGGCTGCGCATCCCGCACTTCTACCGCGCGTTCTACGTCTACAAATATGCAACCGGGATCTCGGCCGCGGTCAGCCTCGCGAGGCAGGTTATCCACGGAAACTCGGTTGAGCGCGATCGCTACCTCGAGTTCTTGAAATCCGGCGGCTCACGCTTCCCGATTGAGTCGTTGCGGCTGGCCGGGGTAGATATGACAGAGAGTACGCCGGTTGAGGTCGCGATCGAGAAGTTCTCTTCACTCGTCGATCGTTTGGAGACGCTTCTCGGCGAGCTTGGACAGCTGTAACGGCACCGGCGCAACAATCATCGGCGCTCGGGCTCGAGGAGCGAGGCGAGTTCGAGAAGGCGATCGAGACGGCGATCGAGCCTCGAGGCCTGAGGGCGTTCAAGCGGGTCGGTCCAGACCGCACCTACGAAGAACCATACCCCTTCCTCAGTGCGCAGCAGATAACCGCGCTCGGTTGAGTCGGGAAGGTCGTCGGTTGCTCCGGACTCAGGGCCGCCCAGCACTACCACGGCCGAGTCTCGCCCCTCGGCCGAACGGGGAAACGGCTCCGCGTGCGACAGCAATGCGGCGCGGGTAAACACACCCGCTTCGTCTTCGCATTGCACCACCGCGCGGTATTGAGCCGCCAGTTCTCGAAGCGTTGCCGCCGGGGAGTCGTTGTAGCCTGCCTCCGAGAGCGCTTCCGAGACCGCCGAGTGTTCAGGGCCGGTAGGATCAGCGAACGCGCGAACCGTAGCGGTATACAGCGTGATAGGAGCCGGTACCGTGGGCCCCGGCCGTAGCACGGCATCCCACGCTACGCGTCCCTCAGAGACCGCGGCAAATACCTCGGCGATTTGAGCACGCGCGGCGAGGGTCGGCATCTCGGTTTCCGCATCGGCTCCCAACTCGAGCCCGTGCATCTCGGCTTGCTCGGCTTGCCCCTCCGTTCCCAAGGGCGCCGCCAGCAAGCGCAGTTCGCCCGGCAATGCGCGAAGCTCATCGAACACCGACTGTAACGCGGTATCGATGGTCTCCGCCTGCCCGATCCAGATGCTGTCGATCAATCGATCATCGTCGTCGGTGAGCCCCAACGCAACCGGAACCAGCACGCCGTCCTCAAGCAGATACTCGAGGTGCGCCGAGTGTTCGCTTTGAACAACTCGCTCAAAAACCGCCTCTGCCGAACCGTACCTATTTGTGTAACGGCGTAACACCGGATGAATCTCTGAAACCGGCATCCTCCGCAGCAACGAGGCTGAAAACACGCGCTCGTAGCGCGCTAAGTTGGGCTCATCAGCCTCGGCAAGCTCGGCTATCTCGATGGCACGGTCGCGAGGCGTAGCGGGCGCTTTCTCCGGCTCGGTCACATCTTCGCGCGGTTCGAGCCAGTCGGACGGGTCGTACTCCTGCGCGGCAACGCCGCCTCCGGCCGGCACGGCCGCCAAAAAAATACATAAGGTAACGGTCTTCATGCACCGGTTCAGCATTCCTTATACGCCTCCGACGAAAAGTCTACTGCACACCGACGGTGGTCTCGGTCTCGGCCTCGGCCTTGGTCTCGCCGCTGTCGCTCCGATCCATTACAACGAACCCAGTTGCGAGCGCAGATCACGGTCGAGATACGAGCTGTAATCGGTGAGCTCCGGCTGGTAATGCCGGTCGAACAGGCTCGAGGAAATGATGAAGTCCGCGGTCGACCGATTGTTTGCGATCGGCACGTTGTAGAGCACCGCGATCCTCAACAGCGCTTTCACGTCCACATCATGCGGCTGCGGCTGCATAGGATCCCAGAGGAAGATGAGGATATCTACCCTACCTTCGCTGATGAGTGACCCGAGTTGTTGATCGCCTCCGAGCGGGCCCGACTTGAGCTTGACAATTTCAAGCGGTTGATGAGGACGTTCTTCGTCGAGCTTCTTCTGGAGCGCCTCTTCGAGCATTCGGCCGGTTGTGCCGGTGCAGACCAAGCGGTGCGGCGTGAGGACGCGATAGTTCCATTCGGCCCATTCGGTGAGGTCTTTCTTTCTATTGTCGTGTGCAACTAGCCCAATAGTCTTTCTCGCAGCCATATTACGATCCGTCCTTGTGGGTACGAGCGGGTTTTGTAGTATGTGCGGCCAATACCGAGTTCGAGTCGAACTGTATCACAATTGCCCGGTGTTTTCGTCCCCTGCAGACAACACCGTGTACCGCACCCCTTCGCGAGGCACGGCCATCATATCGGCCACCGTTTCCCGCCATTTCAGATAGTGCGCCGTTTCCTTGTGCTCGGCCGGCGCACGTTCATGATGATACTCCTCGACGAGCAGAAACCGGTTCGGGTCATCGCCGCGCTCAAGCAGCTCGAACCGTGCAACACCGGGTTCAAGACGAGAGTTTCGCGCGTTCTCTGCGGTAGCCGCAATAAACGCCTCGCGACACTCGGGCTTCACCGTGACGTATACCAGCATAACCAGCCGTCTATCGTTCTGTGCCATCTCGAGACCTCCTCGATACTGTACCATCCTCGCGGTGACGCAGCACGTCATACAGTGCGATCGCCGCTACCAAAAACGAGGCGGCACCCAGTAGCTCGAGCGATTCTTCGTAGACGCGGTCCAGAAACGCGAACTGCAGTGGGTGCATCCCGGAATCAAGAAGCTCTGCGTTGCTCCTTTGGAAGATCTCGCGTGTGTCGGCTCGCGTCAAGAACAATCTCGCGGTAACCCAGTCACCGGCTACGGTATATACATCGCGAAAATCGGTAACAGCACGAAACGCATTGCCGACCCAGGAAGACCCCACCGCAAGCGCATACAACACGAAACCGCGCACGAAGTAACGCCGAACCGTGGATTCCTGCCGATACAGTGCACGATAGCGAAGCAGCGCAAAAGCGATGATCCCTCCGATCAGCCCGAAGTACGAAAGCTCGAACAAGGTGCCGACCAAGCCGTATGTGTCTTCTATGGCGTAACCCCCGCCACCGAAAAACGCCTCGATAATTGTGCGATATACGTGCCGCACATCCCCGGCGTCTTCCAGCAGCATAAGGAGAAACCCAATAGCCATCAGCAGCGCGAACTCGCGCTCGCCGCGGCGCTCCGCCCGGCCGCCGGCACCGCCGGCGATCATCGCGAACACAATCACCACCGCCCCAAGCATCAGCCACTGCAGCGGATTCTCGACCGGTGCCTGAAACCAGTAAAACCAGAAATACGGCACGCGCAGAACCCGCACCAGCAGGTCTCGCACTCCGAACAGGTTCTGGATATCGATGGCGTACACAAGCGCGTACGACACGATCAGAAACCCAACGGCCGAGTAAAAAACCGTCTCCGGCCGCAGCAGCACCCTTCGAAGAGCTCGAGTCGCGAATTTCGCGGCGGCACGAGGCTCGTCGCCGCGTAGCTCCGGTGTACCGATCTTCAGCATGATGAGTTGAGAGTAGTCCGCCCTGATACGGCTGTCAACGGCACTTGGACGCGGGCACCCGGCACCGAGCCTCGGCGCTGGGAGCACGCGTCGAGCCGCGCGGCAGCGGCACACGCTGCGGCAACGCGGCGGGAACGCGGCGCGCGCGAACGCGGCCTGCGTGCGTGTTGACAAGCTTGCGGCCGCTCGGTAGAATGCGTCCCGTATTCCAAGATTGATGCGGCGATGGTGAAATTGGTAGACACGCTAGCTTGAGGGGCTAGTGGGCGTTAGCCCGTG
>PUOW01000351.1 GCA_003552185.1 Spirochaetaceae bacterium | reverse complement strand
CATGTCTTTTATCCAGTCGTTAAGAGGCCTGCCTTCTTGTGTATTATCTAGTCTAAACATCACGCTGGTGTCCTGAGGCAAGATAATGTTTTTTAGACTTTTGTGCAGGTCTACAATAATCTCTGGTTGCTGAGAGGGTATTACTATGAGCAGGGGCAATCTATGCAATTCTTCTAGTGCAAGAACAATGCTTTCTATTGAAAACACAGAGTTATCTATAGATATATTAGGAACTGTTCTGTTTGCAATTTTACCAGCAAGATACGAATAATGATCTAAACTGTTTGCCAGCATGTCAGAATCAAAGTAGTGCAGTCCATATTTGATACTGCGATCTTTATACAGGACCAGATTGTGGTTCTGGTCGACTTCACCGATTTCCTGTTTTAGAAACTGCACGGCGTTATCGGGAATATTTTTTATAGTACTTTGGTATACTCCTGGTACAACATCGTTTGGGTTTAGTTCGCATAGCTGTTCGTATAGATGTCTAACATCATGGTGTATTTCAAAGTTGTATTTTTCAAAAGCTTTTACAATTTCATAGAGATTTGATTCTGAATAATCAAATCTCCAGGTTTTTGATTCTGCATCATAGTCGGCTTGGTCGCTGGGGATATATTTTTTTACTTTTTCCAGTGCGTTAATTAGTTTTTTTGCATACAAAAATCTTACACAGATTTTAATGCCTTCGTCAGAGTTTTCAAACCTTATCCATCTGCTTCTGTCAAGGTACCTGATAGGTAAATCAATATTTTGTTTCGCATGCTGCGTATCAATGTCAAAACGATCAAGATCAGACTGATACTCATCCAGTTTTTTCCTAGCAAGATTGAATTGCCTGTCTGTTAACCCTACGTCCATTAGAACCTGTTTCGCAAGACTGCGAATCAGATATTGGTCTTGTTTTTTTAGTTCTATATTTTCGTTAAGGAAAACAAGACAGTTTTCCAGGCTGTTGTGTTTCAGCATTATTTAATTATATGCTAATTGATCTTTTCTGTCAAGTATTTCAATGGGATACCCTGGCTTATTTCATCCACAGTATATTCTTTGTGTGCAAGGTCATTTAACCACTGACGTCTATCAGGCATATCAGGATTTTCGATCATGTTGAGACTGGCATTGCCCACAGGGCTAGCAAGACTAGATCTGTGCACAAAAACAGGAACGCCTGCTATAGCAGCATGAACACCAGGATTGGAACAGGGATTTACAACGGCCCATGCTCCCTTGAACTGAATATAATAGTCGTCATATGTGTTTCTTTTTTTTGTGGGTGTTTGATATACGACATTTTCTGCAGGAGTGGTTAATCTAAAACCACAACGAGGATGAGGCCTAATCACAATAGGTCTATCTGTATATCGTCGCAGATCCTGAATAGTTTCTTCTGCCCATATTTTTGCAGGAGGCAGGCCCTGCCACTGTTGACTTTTTTCATGTTGTCCACACACAAGGATATATTCACCTTGTTTGCGCCATGGTTTAAGATCCAGTCCCAGTCTGTCTGCTCTGTTTCTGTTATTGCCCTCGGGTGCAAAATAAGCATCACGGTTTACTCCATTTAGACCCAGTCGCCAGGTTTCGCCTCTTCTTATTCCGCCAACTTCTATAACAATTATGGGTTTCTGTTTTTTGTGTGCTTTCTGCCAGATCTGCTTGTTTCTCTGCATCCTGCCTGCCCACAACACACTCCAGATTACGTCAACGTCGCTGTGACTGGAATTATGAACCACAGTATGGCCTGCCTGTTTAATGCTGTGCTCGAAGGCATCCCACACTGGTTTAGAATTAAGAGCACCGTATTGCCGCCATAGAGAAAATATCATAGTGTAAATACCAGTGTTATTTAATAGGACACAAGAATGAAACACATAACTGTGGTTACTACCTTTCATCGGCCAGGACTGGACTTGTATGCTCAAAAATTTTTAGACTCGTTTGCCAAGCACGTGGATAAAAAAATTCGTTTGATTGCGTATGCAGAAAATTGCAAGCCGAAAAATCCTGACCCAAATCAAATTACCGTTCTTTCAGCAGAAGAACATTTGCCTAAACTACAGAAATTTAAAGAAACATGGGGCAGCGTTCCTAAGGCAAACGGCAAGTGTCCATTTCCTGAAAAGCGTCCCAGAGACTATCATAAAGAATTTAAGTGGGATGCTGTAAGGTTTGCTAACAAGGTTTACGCAGTGTTTGATGCTTGTTCTAGATCTCAAGACTGGTGCGTATGGATGGATGCTGATCAGATTGTGCATTCAGATTGGAATTATGAAGACTGGGACAAACTATTACCAAACCACTGTTGGATTACTTATGTGGGTAGGGGGAAATCATCACAAACATGGCCAGAATGCGGATTCTATGGTTTAAATTTGAATTCTAAAACCTGTGGAAAATTTTTAAAAGAATTTGAACGTTTTTACGAAGAAGCAGAAACAGGAATTTTTACATTAGCAGAATGGCATGATTCATATGTATTTGGCACACTTTTAGATATTCGAAAAAGAAAAGATCCTGCAGTTTTCGATTACACTAAAAATACCAATCTTAAAACAGCAAGAACAGGAGGCGGGGGCCACCCTCTTATAAATTGTGACCTAGGCAAGTGGCTGGATCATCTAAAGGGTGATAGAAAAACTCAGGGCAAAAGTTCCAGGAAAGATATTGTAGTAAAAAGACCAGAAGAATATTGGCAACGTTAGTCCTCTAGGTCATACCGAGATTCGATAGACTGATTATCAATTCTGTCTTTAACTCCTGCTTTGAAATGATTTAGATAGGGAGCAAGTACCGACCTTGGTATAGGTGTTCTGTGTTT
>PUOW01000043.1 GCA_003552185.1 Spirochaetaceae bacterium | reverse complement strand
TCCTGCACGCGGATGCGGGCGTTTTCGCGCTGCTGGGCGAGGTCGTTGTAGAGGTTAAAGGCCAGGGTGTACTGGTGCTGCAGGCGCTGCTCCTCGGTGCGGGCGGCGGCCGACACGATGTTGCGGGTGGCGTCCTGGTGCTTGGCCAGGCGCTGCTGCGCCTCGTGAAACTCTTCCTTCTTCTCCGTGTAACGGCTCTCAATGAAATGCAGGTCCTCCTGCGCCTTGTTGATCTGGTAACGGATCACGTAGTTCTCCAGGTAGTCCACCGCGTGCTGGGCGATCTGCTGGGCCGCCACGGGGTCAGGGAATTCGGCACTGACCGAGATGATCCAGGCGTTCATATCCATATCTGACTCGATGCGGCCACGGAGGACTTGCATGGCACGGAACTCTTCATTGGACAGCCGCGGGATGTCGTCGTGTTGCCGTACGATGGCGGCACGTTCCTCCTGGCTGCTGCTGCCAATGCTGCGTAAGCCACCCAGGATCGTACGGGGCAGACCCACGGTATAGCGGCGGGCAGCGCCCAGCACGGGGCTGCCGCCCATATGCTCCTCCACATACTCCTGCACGGTGATGGGGTTATCGTGCTCAGTCGTGCGGATCTCCTTGCTGAGCAGCTCGTGGAAGAAGGGGCTGGCCGAGACGATGCTGGGATAGAGGTCGGGGCGCAGGGCCTCGTACTCACCCATTATTGAGCCGCCTGTCAGGCTCTGAAACTGACGCATCAGGCTGGATGTGCCGGTACGTTGCTGCCGCAGCTCGGGCAGGATGCGCGCCTGGGTCTTGTATTCCACTGGCGAAAAGAGGGCGACAAAAAGGCCCAGGGCAATGAAGATCCCAAAGACGATCAGGATGGTCTTGCGCGAGTCCCACAAGAAGCGGATGATCTCCACCAGGTCGATTTCGTCCTCCTGGGGGGGCTGCTGGCGGTTATATTCAAGTTGGTCTTCCATACGATGAATGCTTAATGGTGGTGGACAATGCGTTTACTTGTTTCCCCGGACTGCATCAGTCCATCAGGCGGTCGATGAGCACCAGGAAGGACAACAGGGTGGTGGTGGCCGAAAGGCTGCGCTGGTATACGCGGTCCCAGTCCACGGTGTCTTCTTCCTCGGCGGGCTCCGGCGGTGGCTCGTAAGCCAGGCTGATGGTGCTGCCGGGGGTCACGGTGGGGTAGTTGTTGAAGAGGAGCAGCCGCCTTTTGGTGCCTTTCACCTGGCCGTTGCGCTTGGTCACGGTCACGCTGCGCTTGTCGGCATCCCGGGCAAAGCCGCCGGCATAGTTTTCGATGTACCAACGTGCTGACCGGGGGCCCTGGTAAATGAAGGTCACTACGTCGTCCTGTGCATCGGGCACGAATTCATCCTCGGGGATGACGTCGCGGGTCTCCAGCTCTCCCAGCCGCGTGGCGCGGATGCGGATGGATACGGTGTTGTGGTATTCGGGAATGGTGATCACGTCGCCGGCCATCACGATGGGGTCGTGGCGCTCTGCGCGACGGCTCGACATCGCGTCTTCGAGGTTGATGCCCACGGGGCCGGTGTCTTCATAGCTGCGGATGAGGGTGGCGTGGCGCAGGTCGGCCTTTTCGGTCAATCCGCCGGCTTCGTTGATCAGTTCGCTCAGGTATACCCGGCGTGATTCGAGCAGGTAGGATCCGGGGTACATTACCTCGCCGTTGATTTGCACGCTGCGGTCGGGCTCAAACATCGGGATCTGCCGCACCACCACCTGGTCGTAGGGCATCAGGGCAAAGTCTTCGTGCTCGGGCAAGAGTTGCATCTCTTCATCCACCTCCAGGCGGATGCGGTCAAAGCGCGTGCCTTGTCCAGGCTCGAGCCGCAGCCGGAAGATGTCGATGCGACTCAGCTCCGCCGCCTCGGTGAAGCCGCCAGCCATCTTGAGCAGGTCGGAGATGTTCAGTCCGCTGTCGAACTGCGTGCTGAATGGGTCGTTCACCGCGCCCTGGATGGAGATCTGCGGGATGTTGGTGTAGGTGCTTTGTTCGTAAACCCGTAGCTCGTCTCCCGGCTGCAGCTGGAAGTCCCAGTCCTGTACGAGGTTGACCGGGAGGTGCTCCACGACCTCCGGGTTCATCAGGTCGGTGCGCACCACGTAGGCGATCTCTGCCGCGGTGGGCTGGGCGCCACCGGCAAGGGCCAGGGCGTGCGACAGGCTGATGCTTTCGTCATAAGGGAGCTCCCGTTCCAGGGTGTCCCGGACGTCTCCGATGACTCTCAGGGTGGCCAGGCTGCGGTAGCGCTCCTGGTCAAATACCCGCACGAGGTCGCGGGGCTCCAGGGGAACCTCCTCTTCGGTGTCCTGCACCTCATCCCAGGCCACCGGGATGATGCGCACGCTCTCGTCGGGCTGGATGCGCTCGATGAAGATCAGTTCGGTCATCGCCTGGGGGCGCAGCTCAGCGCGGTCAAGGAGCCGGTTGAGGGTGGGTTGCTCGCGCAGGTCGTAACGCCCGTCGTAAAACACCGATCCTTCGATCTCGACAAACTGCTCCAGCTCCTTTTCGACTTGCCGCAGGCGCACGATGTCGCCGTCCTGTAATTCCACGGTCACTTCGCCGCTCATCACCCGGTGCAGCTCCCACTCGCGCAGCTTCCACTCGCCGTCTTCGATGCGCTCCACCTGCACGTAGTTGGGATAGGTGTCGTAGTTGATGCCGCCGGCATAGCTGATGAGGTCGGTAAGGTCTTCCTGGGGGGTCAGCTCATAACGCTTCGGACGCTTTACTGCGCCACGCAGGTCCACGACCTTCTGTGCCACCGGCACGTAGATGATGTCGTTGTGTTGCAGGTCGAAGT
>PUOW01000308.1 GCA_003552185.1 Spirochaetaceae bacterium | reverse complement strand
CTGTTTCGTAATCGGTGGTTCCGCCGTGGCCGCTGTCACTTTCTATCGCCACTCCTTCGGCCGGTGCTGATTCCACCCGCAGAGTATGGTTTCTGGCTTCGAACAAGGCTTCGATAGTATGATCTTCCTCAATTTGACTGAAGGTATATGATCCAACCGGGCCGACACTTTCACCGTCGACCAACACATCCACCACTGCGTAGCCGAGCTCAGGAGCTATCGAGACAATGTGGTTGCTGAAGCGGGGCACCTGAATTTCCCCTTCCGGCTCGACTGAACCGCCTTCAGAGGCGCTTACGGTTATCGTAACATCGGTCCATTCCGGCATGATACCGTTAAAGGTCATCATATCCGCGGGTGCCTGCTCAAGATCGAATTCGACGCCGTCGAAACGGCCATGTTCATCATAGATATCCACCAGCGGCGGCAGATTATCGCGGGAGGGCGGATCGCTGAACAGTCGCGAGAGATCGACCAGCACCGGGTCGTCGTCCTCGATATCAACGGAAACCGCTTTCTCCTCGGTCAGCGATTCCAGAGCCAGGTCAATATAACCTCTTATCTGTTCAAGGTCACCGCGGGTTTCCGCCCATTCCTCTTCATTCTCCTTGTGCTCGTCAATCACACCGGCGATCAGGCCGAGGCCGTCCCAGCCCGGCTCAGCCAGAATCCGGTCCAGAGCGATGCCGCCGGTTTCCAGCGCCCGGCGGAAGGAAGCTTCGGCATCCTGGAAAGAAAGCGTCTGTCGCAAAGTCAGAAAATCGCTGCCTTCCCCCTCCCAGTAGGCGGTGGTCAGCTCCCATTCTTCGTCGCTGAGATCATCGTAGTTCACATTCAGATCGTAGCCGGCGATAAAATGCAGCAGGCCGGAGGCAAGATCGAGGCCGGTTTCGGCGGCCAGAGCGTCCAGGGAGTCGAGGACAATTTCATCAGTGGGATCATAATTTTCACCGGGAATTTCACCGGGAAGCAGATCAGCAGGCAGGATGCGGCGCCAGGAATCATCCATAGCCGCAGGCGCTTCAAGATAACCGGCGGCCTCGTCGAAGCGTTCCGTAAGAACCGAGCGCAGGACATCGATCGACTGATTGACCGAGGGAGCGGTATCGAAATTCCATTCATCTGAATATTTGGGAATGTCGAAAGACGATTCCGACTCCAGATAATACTTATCGAGCCGGTACGGCACATCATAAAGATCGCGGTTATAGGAAATACCCCAGTCGTTGAGCAGATCCCCCAGTTCGCCGGGGTGATCGACCAGATCGGCCAGCCGGGTCAGAGCCAGCATCAGCCCGGCGTCCGGGTCGATCGGATCAGCGGTATGCGAATCCTGGTAGGCGGCAAGCGCGTTCGCCAGGTTCCCGCGGCGCAGAGCCCGGTCACCCTCCTGCACCGATTCCGGGACCTCGGCGAAAACCGCCCGGAGAGTGCGCGTTTCGTCCGTGTAATTCCAGGAGACTGTCAGCGGATTGACGCGTCCCGCCGGTTCGCCGTCGAGCAGCCAGTGATCAAACTCCCAGTCCTCATCCGCCATCGCGGTTATGTCCACCTCGAAATGGGAGCCGATTTCAAAATCATATTCGCCGGCCGGCGGATCGCTCGCGCCCGCACCCTCTGGGGCGTGGATGATCAGCGGCCACGTATCCTGGAAGGCCAGGCTCTGCAGATAAGGGTAGGAACCGCCCTCGTCCATCGCCCAGACCGTGTCGAAGTCCCAGCCGGCATCAGTGAAAAAATCCTGAGTCTGCATAGTCTCGGTGGTCAGCCAAACACCGCCGCCGGGACTGCGGGTGAGACCGCTGACCTCGGCATTCCAGAAAGAGTTCACGAAAACATTGTCGGCAGTTTCCAGCCTTCCCGCCAGACCGCCGACATCCCACCATTCACTGTAAATGATATTGGAGGCGTATGAATTGGAGATAGTGCTTTGGTAATCCCAATGGTGCCCCACATTCCCAACCAGTCCTCCGGCAGACCAGTTGGCCTGCACTCTGCCCATAGCATAGCAGTCATAGATATCACCGCCTCTGATTGCTCCTGCCAATCCTCCGCTGTTGCCACCATCAACAGAACCGGTAAAATAGGATTTTTCAACCCCACTTTCGTCAATTTCACCGATCAGTCCGCCGACAGTGCCTCTGCCTGACACAGCACCGGTGACAAAGGAACGGTAGACGAGTGCATCCCGTCCCCTGACATAACCTGCCAACCCTCCAACCAGCCATCCTGCTCCCTCCACATTAACCTTAAGTAATCCAATGTTCGTCACGGCAGCCTGGTCAACCATCCCAAACATGCCGATTCGCTGAACGTAAGGATAATTGAGGCGGAGGTTGGAAATCGTGTGGCCGCCACCGTCGAAATCCGACCGCAGAACCGGAATATATAAATCCGGCTCCGAAACCAGGTCGATATCCGCGGCGAGCCGGAATTTATAATCGGGATTGCCCGCGAAAGCCAGCAGATTCTTTAAATCTTCTACACTGTTAATGAGGTAATAGCCCTCGGCATCGGGAGTACCGAAATAATCGGTAGGATCAAGGCTGCGGTCATGGTCCAGCCAGGCCTGGAACTGGTCGTTGTAAAGTCCGCCTTCGGTAAGCAGATGTTCGCCATTGATCTCGACGGAGTCTATATTGTAGTGACTATTGGATATTACTCCCCAATTGTCCCCGACCAGACCGCCGAACACCCACTCGCCGTTAACACTGCCGTCAAAAAATGACCCTTCTATACTGCCGGTATTATATCCACTCAAGCCGCCTGCATAGCTTTTGCCGGCAACTGTCGCCGCAACATAAGAGTCAATAATACTACCCCAGCGAT
>PUOW01000387.1 GCA_003552185.1 Spirochaetaceae bacterium | reverse complement strand
GATGGAGGAGCAGGCGGTCACGGTCGAGAACACCACCTATCCGCTACCGGACCCGTTCTTCATCATCGCGACCATGAACCTAAAGGGTGTTCATCTATTTCCGCTGCCGGCACCTCAGCTCGACCGCTTCATGATCAGGATATCGCTCGGCTATCCTCCGGCCGACGAAGAAGCGGCGATCATACGGCAGCACGGCAGGAACGACGCCTGGGACGGGTTCGGTCCGGTGGTCGCGTCGCGCGAGTTACTCGACTGGAAGGCTGCGGTGGACGATCTCGAGATCCACCGAGACGTCATCGACTATATCGTTGCCTGCCTGAGAACCACCCGCGAACACAAAGACCTCGAGATGGGAGCAAGTCCCCGAGCCGGGGTGAAGATTTCACGTCTCACACGCGCGCTCGCGCTGGTGCGGGGCATTGATTACGTCACGATCGACCTCGCCAAAGAAGTGCTCGTCCCGGCGCTCGCTCATCGGCTCGTGCCGCGAGACCCGTCGCTCGAGACCGCCGATATCGTAGCCGAGATCCGAGACTCGCTCTCGGTCGACCGAGCCCGACAGCGCGGTCGGGCACGGGCGGCCGAGCGGGCGCGAGCGGCCGGACCCGACCGCGCGCCATGACTGCGCAGAGCGGCGTAAGCGGTGCCGGCGTCGGCGCCGGGGGGAGGGCGCGCGGCTTCGCCGATGGGTTCCGACGTCACTATCCGCTCACCACGCTGGGAACCGCGGCGGCGCTTGCGCTGATCGCGGTGTTTATCAATGCGTTTCGAACCGCCGCAAGCTACGACCTCGCGCTCGCGCTCCTGGGGTTCGCCGCGCTCGGCGTGCTGCTGATCGCGGTGCGCGCCCAGCTGCGCGCGTACGACGCGCTCGAGTGCGGACTACAGCCGGTAGGGCGCGCGGCGGCGGCGCGCGGCGGGATTTCGTTTCGGCTCAGCGGTATTGAGCGGGAGACGGTGCTGTTCACACGCGTACACGCGGTGCTGAACGCGTCGCTCGAACACAGCGCAGACGCGTCATTACGGATGCGACGCGAGGTTTCCTCCGGCGGCGGCGAACCGATTTTACTCCGCGCCGCGACCCCGCTCTCGGGCCGGCTGCGACTACAGGTAACGACCGAGCTGCGCGACGTGTTCTCGCTGGTACGCGCTCAGTTCGGAGACCGCCTCGAGCGTACCGAGCTCGTGCTGCCGGGCCCACCGCCGGGCGTACGCGAATACGACATAGACAGCTACTCCGCCGCGGAGGAGCACCGCCGCCAAAACCGCAGCGAGCACGAGCGTTACTACATGCGCGAGTACACCCCGGGCGACCGGCTGCGCGACATCAACTGGAAGGCGTCGAGTCGTCTCCCGTTTCTCATAACGCGCGTCTCACCGCAGTCGGAGGAGCCCACCACCGTGGTTCAGATCGAGGTGCGCCATTATCGTGCCGCGTTAACCCCGCCGAGCCTCGACTCTGTGATTCATCTCGAGATGCTGCGCGCTTGGGTGCTGTGGTTCATCCGCTCTCTCTCGAACAACGCGGCTGCGATCCGTTTTCGGGTGCAGACCGCCGGCACGCTGCTCGAGGCCGAGACCGAGGAAGAGATCGATCGCGTCGCCGAGCATCTATCAACTCTCGAGTTCGTGTCTCCGCGCGCCGCACAGCCGGCGCCCGGCCGGCAGCGCGGTGAGTGGTTCGTGTTTTCCACACCGTTCGATACCACGCGTGCGGCGCGGCTTCGCGGCGAGCGCGAACACCTCCTGGCGACCGCCCCCGCGCCGGGCCGGGGTGCCGCCCCCGGGCCAGGGCGCGCGGCCGCAGCGCGCGCCGGCGAGGGAGGCGCAGCCGCGGGAGGCGCAGCCGCGGGAGGTGCGCAGGTCGTCACGGTGTTTCCCGGCCGCGCGCTTTCGGCGCTGCCCGGCACCTGGGCGCTTCGCCGAACCCGCGACCTCGCGCCCGCGCAGGCCGAGCCGGGCGACGGGTTGCTCGAAACCTTGTCGATTCTGCCTCGACTGATATAGCATTGGGAGTACGAGGGAGGTATCCCGTGAATCCGACCACGACGATCTTTTTCTTCGCTCGTCTCGGTCTCTACCTGCTCGCTTTCGCGACGCCGATAATTCACCCCGCGATAGTAGTGCCGTACGATCGTCTCGGTTGGGCCGTTTGGTTCGGCGTGCTGCCTGCCGAGATGCTGCTCGCGTTTTTCTCGAACACGCCGCGGCTATCGCGCCGCGCAGTTATTGGGGCTGCGGTGCTGATCCCAACCGCCGCTGCAGTGCCCGCGGCCGCCGGGATGGGCGAGGTTCTGACGGTGTTCGCGGTAGCGGCGTTTGCGTACGGGTCAACCTGGTTCATCTTCCGAACGCACGCCTACAGCCGGCTGATCGCAACCTTTGAGCCCTTTGCGCTGCTCGCGCTCTACTATAGGTTGCTGCGATTCTCGCGCGCCTCGGAAGAGATCGCGGCCGCAGCGGGGGCGCTCCCGCAGGCGCTTCTGGTGATGATACCGGCCGCTTTTCTGCTTCATGCCGTCTCGCTGTACGCGGTTCTGTACGGTCCGGCCGGCGGCGGCTCGGAGCCCGTTAGCACGCGCAGGCGAGTGCGGCGCGAGGTTGCGATCCTGGGAGCGGGTGCGGCGGTTCTAGTTGTGCTGGCGGCGCTGGTTCTGCCGCACGATTACGTCTCGCACTCGCCTATCACCAACATGCTCCGCGACCACCGCCCCGAGCGCCAGTCGCTCGATGACTACCCCGACGGCTGGGAAGACAGCGGAGCCGATACCGCCGAACACGAGCAGATGCAGCACGGCGGGCTTGAAGGCATCCCGTCGAACCGCTGGGG
>PUOW01000332.1 GCA_003552185.1 Spirochaetaceae bacterium | reverse complement strand
CGTAGACGTGTGAGCCCTCCGCAGCGAGCGGCTCAAACTCCTCGGTCGCGACCGCGAGCAGTTCCGCCACTTGATCGATGAACGCGCCGGTCCCGCCGGCGCAGCTGCCGTTCATGCGCATATCGCCGGCCACGAGTGCGCCGCTGCGTTCGTCTCGCCGAAAGAAGATGACCTTGGCATCTTGCCCGCCGAGCTCAATCGCAACACGCGTCTCGGGATGATGCTCCTTGATTGCAAGACTGTTCGCGACCACTTCCTGAATGAAAAACGCGCCCACGCGTTCCGCAATGGCGCTTCCGCCTGAGCCGCAGACCGCGAGCCGCAGGGCCGTGTCGGGGAAGAGTTCATGCACCGCTTCGAGGAGTTCGCGTGCGGTTTCGGCCTGCGCAGCGTTGTGTCGCAGGTAATCGGCGTACAAGAGCTCGTGCGTTTCGCGATCCACCACCGCGACTTTAACCGTCGTGGAGCCGACATCGAGACCAACCAAATGTTCATGTGTATGCATATGAAAATATCCGCCGTGGACCGAAGGGGTGTTGTGTACCAGAATATCCAGAATATAGCAAAAGCAGTGTAGTTTGATCAAGTATTGTGGTGTCGTGATGTGTGGTGTCGTGGTGCAGGGCGTTGATACAATCTTAACAATAGATACAATAAGAGTTCCGGGAAGCTTGTCCTAAGAAAGCGCGCATGTGTCGAGGTGAGTGTTGTGATAAACAGGGCCCCGAGCCTTCCTACCGTTGTAGTTTTCGCCTTTGTGCTGCAGGTGTCGGGTGCGCTCGGCGCGTATGCCGAGTCGGGCTCGGCGTACACCGGCGGCATCATGGCCGAGCCGCCCGCCGGCGAGGCGGCCCCCGAGTCGCGCGAAAACCTTCAGCGCGTCTACCCGGCCGATGACCCCGCGGTAGAATGGCTGCGGACGCTGCTCGCGGAGCAAGGCCTCGCGCCGCTGTTTGCGAGCGGACCGTACAGCGCCGCCGAGCTTCGGCAAAACCTCCACCGGGTGGAACGAGCCGGTCTCTCGCCGCAGGGACGCCGGTTGTACGATCGAGTGGAGGCCGCGCTGATGCCCAATCCGCGCCTCGAGCAGCGGCTCGAGGATGGGAGCCCGGGAGTGGGGTTTCGTGCCGGCCTTGAGCTGAATCTCGAGGCGTACCTGCAGAGCAACAGCGGCGAGACCGATTGGCTGTACGGCTACGAGCGTCGCCGGCCGCTCTTGAGCGTGCCGCTCGAGCTCTGGGCTCTGGATTCGGCTTACGCCACGATGGATTTCACGCTACAGAAGAACTACCCCGGCTTTGAAAACTACATGACGCGCGAGCTGTGGGAGGAGCGATGGGAGGACCCCGACGCGGGTGGGTTGCCCGAGAACTACGCCACGCCTAACCCCGACCCGCGCAGCAACTTCCCGAGCGAGTTCGACGTCTTAGACCCGCAGTTTCCGTTCCGTTCGTTTGTGGCGCTCGGCGGCAGTCACTGGGGCGCGCAGTTCGGTCGCGACGTAATCGCGTGGGGCCCGGGACGCAGCGGGACGCTCGTGGTTTCCGACCACGCCGATTATCACGAGGCGTTGCGCTTCACCGCCTTTTTCGATCGCTTTAAGTACAGCTACTTCTGGGCGAACACCGCCGACCTCACCGCAAACGATATCGACCCGGACGGCGATGACGCCGCGCGCCGGCAGCGCAACTACATCGGGCACCGAATTGAGTTTCGCCCTCTCGAGCGGCTCAACATCGCGATCAACGAGGTGTACCTCATCGCGAAGGAATCGATGGAGCTGCGCTACCTGCATCCGGTCATGGTGTTCCATAACCACTTCATCCATCATTCCGACTCTTCGATCATCGCAGGGCTCGAGCTCGATCTTGCGCTTGCTCCCGGACGACGACTCTACGCCGAGTACGCGTTCAACTCGTTGATGTTCGACACGCTGCACGGCGACAGCGTTGAGGACGACCCAAACGCTTGGGGCGTTCTGCTGGGCTTCGAAAGCCGGGTGCCGCGGCGCGAGGGGTATCGTCTGCTGAACCTCGAGGCGGTCTACACCAACCCGTGGCTCTACACGCACGAGCAGTCGTACACAAGCCTTACGCACTCGCGCCGGCTACAGACCGAGCATATCGGTGAGCGTAGCGTTACGGTCGAGAAGCCGCTTGGGTACTGGGCGGGCCCCGATTTTGTGGGCGGTTTTGTGACCGTTGGATACGAGCGCCCGGCGGAGTTCTCCGCGCTCGCTCGCGCGTCGCTTCAGGGTTCGGGCGAGCGCGATCTTTACATCGACACCTTCGATGATCCGTATGAACCCGAAGACGGGAGCGGCCGCTCGCCGACCGGCTCGTACCCGCAGTGGCGGACCGCGCTCGAGCTCGAGGGTAGTATATTCCCGGCGGCGCTCACCGGCGACACGGCGTTTGCGCCGTTCGGCGGAACGCTCGAGCTCGGCTCGCACCTCGCCGGCATCTGGACCTGGAACCGCCGGCGGCCGGCGGAGAAGCAGGGCGAGCGTGAGCTTGAGTTCGACCTTCAGTGGGCGGGGTGGCTTTCGGTGCGCTGGTAGCACCCATCGCAGCCGGACGGTGCGCCGAGCGGTGCGCCGAGCGGTGAGCCGGGCGGCCCGGCGGGCGGCAAGGCGGGCCCCTCCGGTTACGCGCGCGGGGGCTGCGTTAAGTCGCGGCCCTGAGGATCGTCGTCGCTCGGCACGTCGGCCGTCCGCTCCGGCCGTTTCCGGTAGCGCACATGCCCGAACCGCCGAAACTGCTCGATGCCTTGTTGATAGCTCGCGAGCAGCCGATCGGTCATGCGTTCGATAGACCACTCCTCGGCCTTACGG
>PUOW01000186.1 GCA_003552185.1 Spirochaetaceae bacterium | reverse complement strand
GGCATGCAGTGCGCGAACGCCGCCCCGATGACCCCGGCCCCTGCAATCCGGTTCAAGTAGTAGGCGAGTAGCCCGGTGTGCCCCGAGTTGCGCAGCGCAACGCTCGCGACGCGCCGGCGTTCTACGCGCTCCACCAGAAGCTCGGCGGCGCGCGCGGCGGCGATGAAGCCGAAGCCGTCGTGCCCGTCTATCACCACCGCGCCGGCGTCGTCCGAGACCACCTCGGGTTGCCGGCTGCCGAGACCGTTTCGTGTTTCCTCGAGTATCTTCGGCAAGCGTACCGAGACTCCGTGCGAGGCGCGCCCCCAGAGTTCGGCGTGCACCAGGTGGTCGGCAATTGCCTCGGCGGCAGTATGCACGAGCCCCTCGTGCTCGAGCAGCGCCGTGGTACGCCGCTGCAACTCGTCGGCGCGGACCTCCGGCATAGGATCAGGGCTCCGAGGACGCAGAGCCCGCACCGCGCCCGGAGCCCGCACCATTCGGGGTATACGACGGATGCGTGAACGCGAGCACGCAGTTCTGCCCACCGAACCCGAACGAGTTCGAGATCGCGGCGCGCACGTCATGCGGGCGCGCTTGGTTCGGAACCACGTCGAGATCGCAGTCGGGGTCGGGGGTGTGATAGTTGATGGTCGGCGGGATGATGCCGTGATGCAGCGTCAGCACCGTGGCGGCGGCCTCGAGTGCTCCGGCCGCGCCGAGAGTGTGGCCGAACATCGATTTATTGGAGCTGATCGGGGTGCTGTAGGCGTGTTCGCCGAGCGCGGCTTTCACCGCTTTGGTCTCGATTGCGTCGTTGGCTCGCGTTGAGGTGCCGTGCGCGTTGATGTAGTCGAGCTCTTGCGGGTGAAGGCCGGCTTCCTCGAGCGCGCTCGTGATCGCGGCCGCGGCCCAGACTCCGTCCGGCTCGGGAATCGCGATGCTGTAGGCATCGGCGGTCATGCCGGCGCCGGAGATCACCGCGAGCGGCTCCGCACCGCGCGCGACGGCGTGCCGTTCGGTCTCGAGCACCAGAACCGCGGCACCCTCGCCGATCACGAAACCGTCGCGCTCGGCATCGAACGGGCGCGAGGCTCCCTTCGGGTCGTGGTTGCGCGACGTGAGCACGCCCATGCAGGCGTACGCGTCCACCACCAGCGGCGTAATCGTGGACTCCGAACCCCCGGCGAACATCACGTCGGCGGTGCCGGATCGCATCAGCGCCGCCGAGATCGCGATCGCGTGCGCTCCGGAGGAACAGGCGGTGACCATGCCGAGGTTCGCGCCGTGAACGCCGAGGTCTATCCCCACGTTGGCCGAGGACATATTGGGTATGATCTTCGGCACCGCGATCGGGTTGCCGTTCCCCGGACCCTTCTCGATGAGGCTGCGGTACTGCGACTCGAGATTCTCGTAGTCGCCGGCGGCGCTTCCGATAACGCAGCCGATCCGCGAGCGGTCTTCAGTCGCGAGATCTAAACCGGCGTCGTCGGAGGCTTGCAACGCGGCGCAGGATGCTAGCTGCGAAAACCGCGCCATGCGGCGAATCCGTTTCTTGCTAAGGTAGCGCTCCGGCGCGAAATCCTTCACCTCGGCCGCGACGCGGCACAGATGCTCGGTTGCGTCGAACGCGGTGATCGAACCGGCCCCGGAGGCGCCGGCCGCCAAGGCCTGTTGGAACTCACGGCGCGTATTGCCGATCGCGGAGTAGACGCCGATTCCGGTTACAAAAATCCGTTGCTTACTCATAGGTGGAGCTATGATGCTGTGTATCGCTTTGGTTGTCAAACGAGTTGGTCGATTACGGATGGTCGATGACCGAGCGATTGCCGCCGAGCTGTTTGGCGCGGTACATGTTCCGGTCGGCGCGCCGGTTCCAGGCGTCCTTGTCTTCCCCGGGATCCAGCAACGCGGCGCCTGCGGATACCGTGACCGGTGTGCCGGCCGACTCGGTTCGGTCGGCGATCGATTCCACGAGTTTGTGTGCCACGGTCTCCAACGCGTCGCGGTCCACGTTCGGCAGAATAATCGTGAACTCATCGCCCCCGTAGCGAAACAAGCGGTCGCCGAGGCGTGTTGAGTCGCCGAGTATCTCGGCGAGTCGGCAGAGCGTCTCGTCACCGGCCGCGTGGCCGAGGTTGTCGTTGATCTCTTTGAAGTTGTCGGTGTCTATTACAATTAGCCCGTAGCGGCGATCCTCTCGTCGCGCGGTCGAGATCGCGATATCGAGCTCTTGATCGAGGCTTCGACGATTCTCAAGCCCGGTGAGGGGATCACGGGTAGCCCATAGCAAAAGCTGCCGACGCTGTTTGGCGTTACGACTTGCGAACAGCCAGCTGAACACCGCGGTTGTTGTTGCGGAGGCGAGAAAGCTCGCGAGCTGATCGGGCTCGGAAAAAATGCGCTGCGGAGCACTAAGCTCCATCGCGGCCACACCGCCGAGGACGGTCAGAATGAGCGCAAGCGCGAGGATCGGCGGAGAGAGGTAGAACACGAAAATAATGATGGCGTAGAACCAGAGCACTCCGTTGAGGCCCAAAACCGTTGTCACCGTGAGGGCCGAAAGCGCGAGCACGAGCGAGATAGCCTTTCCCGCGCGGTCGATATTCTTGCTGATCCAGGCGTACGCCGCGATCAGCACCGCGGCTACTACTATAAAAGCATTTATTGCGCCGGCGAGCTGCGGGCCGAAAACAAGACGGTAGACCGCGAACGGCAACACAAAAACCACCGTGAGGAGAGCAACCGCGGTCACGAGCTGCAGGCGAAAATCCTGAACCGGCCGTTCCTGCGATGCCGCGAGTATTTTCATTCGGTCGGCCTCCGCGCGCCGCTGATTGTAGCCGGATGGGCCCCACACGACTACCCTCTAATGGGGGCCAGTGCAGCGCGCGTCTTGCGCAGCCCACACCCCGTGCAGCCATAGTTCAGCCATAGTTCTTGACAACCGGGCCTTCCTATGAGTACCTTGCTCTTGTTAATTAGAACGATTATTTATTGAATACCGGTATTAGGTAACACCCAATATCTTTGGAAAGGCAAACTTCGATGAGCAGTACAACAGACCGAATTGAGTCCGAAACCGTCCGCCTCCTTCGGGTCCTGGAGGCCGCCGGCAAGCGCAACACCGCCCAACGCGTTGCGATCTGTCGGTCGCTGGCGGCGCACCCCGGCCATCCCACCGTCGCTGAGGTGTTTGCCTCGGTTCGCAAGGAGTTCCCGATGATCAGTCAGGCTACCGTTTATAACACCTTTGAAACGCTTCACGAGCTCGGCGCAATTGTTCAGCTCGATATCGCGAATCACGACCATATTCATTACGATCTCGATGTTCGCCCCCACGTGAACGTCGTGTGCCGGCACTGCGAAAACATCGCCGATCTGCATATCGATTCGGTTGTCGCGTTGATTGATGAAGCCGGGGAGCGCAGCGGGTTCGAGATCAACCGCGCCGCGGGCTTGATTCTGTACGGGGTCTGTCCTGAGTGTCGTTCGCGGCTCTCGGCCGGTGCGTGGAACGAGGCTTCGGGAGGCCGCAGATGAGTTCAACGCAATTCCCGAGTAGCACCCATTCCGGTCAGGCCGACGAGCCCGCTCGTCTGTCGCAAGATCGGCAAGCCTCGACCGCATGGCTGAAGTCCGACTGTCCCGTTCCGGTCGCCGAGCGCTGCTGCTCGGTCACGATCTACCGCCTGGTGCAGTCCGAGCCCGGCATTCTCGAGATCCGCTACGACACCGCTTCTTTGGAGATGGAGATCGATTACGACCCCGCCCTGCTTTCCGCCGGCTCGGCCGTGCGAATCGGAGAAGAGCTCTCGCACCACCTCGAGGAGCGTTCGGCTACCTGCGGTGATCGCGAGCAGGCGCGCCTGAGGCGGGGGTGCGGGATCTGCCTCCAGGAGATACAGCGCCGCGCCCGAGATCTCGGCGAAGAGACGCCGTGCGACTCGGCCGAGTGCAGTTCGCTCGCGCTCATGGGCGACGACGCTATCGAGCTCCGGCGCGGCGTGCTCCGCGTTCCAAGCCGCACGGCCGCCGGTGAGAGCGCCGACGCAAGCGCCGGTGGGAGCATCGGCGACGGAGGCGACGACGGAGGCGGCGAAAAAGGCGGGCGCCCAGGGGAGCGCGGGCGCGCCGGGGACGGTGGGCAGCCCGGGGAACCTGGGCACCCTGGGGAGCGCGGGCGCCGGCGAAGCCCGTACGTAACGCGCAAGATTCGTGTCGGGCGCCCCGGCGGTACCGAGCGCACCGTGTACCCCGATACCGCCGAGACGCAGAGCCAGGCCGCCGGAGCGCTGCAGCGAGGCTGGGCCCGAATCAGGTCGCTACCGCTCGAGCCGGTGTTCGTCCTTATAACCCTCGTTACCTTAATCGGCGGCGCGATAGCCGAACGAACCGCCCCGGCGGGGCTGTCGTGGGTGTTCTATCTCGCGGCGTACGTGTTCGGCGGCTATTTCGGGGTGCAGGCCGGCTACTCGAGCCTCCGCGCGCGCAAGATAGATATCGACCTTTTGATGGTGCTCGCCGCGATCGGCGCGGCCGCGGTCGGCGCTCCGTTCGAGGGGGCGCTGTTGCTGTTTCTGTTTTCGCTCTCGAATGTGTTGCAGGACTACGCGCTCGACCGCACCCGCAGCGCGATCAAGGCGCTGTCTCGTTTGCGCCCCGACACCGCTCTAGTGCTGGACTCGCCCACGAGCGAACAGGGGCGAAAAGTGGCGGTCGGCGATATCCCGGTCGGGAGCTATATTCAGGTTCGCCCCGGCGACCGCATCGCACTCGACGGCGTGATCGAAAGCGGCGCGAGCAGCGTCGATCAATCGAGCATCACCGGTGAGTCTATGCCGGTTGAGAAGCGGCCCGGCGACGAGCTGCTCTCGGGAGGAATCAATCAAGACGGTGAGCTCGTGGTGCGCGTCACCAAGACCAGCAACGAATCCACGATCGCGAAGGTCATTACGCTGGTGGAGGAGGCACAGGAGCAGCAAGCCAGAACCGAGCGCTTTCTCGAGCGCTTCGAGCAGTACTACGCGATCGGCGTGATCCTAGCGACTGTGCTCGCCGGGTTGCTGCCGCCGTACCTATTCGGCACCGCCTGGTCGACCTCGGTGTATCGCGCGATCACGCTTATGGTGGCCGCGAGTCCCTGTGCTCTGATCATCAGCACGCCGGCTTCCATTCTCTCCTCTATCGGGAACGGAGCGCGGCGCGGAATCCTGTTCAAGGGAGGCGTGCATGTAGAGCAGGCCGCCGGCATACAGGCGGTTGCGTTCGACAAAACCGGCACACTGACCGAAGGCCGACCGCGTGTCTCGGACGTCGTGTCGCTGTCGGAGATCAACGAGAACGAGCTGCTGGCGGCCGCGGCCTCGCTCGAGAGCAAGAGCGAACACGTGCTCGCCGCCGCGATCACGGCCGAGGCGCAGTCGCGGGGCGTTGGGTACGGCGCGCCGACCGAGTTTCGAAACGAACAGGGCGTGGGGGTGAGCGGTCGCGTGAACGGACGGCTGCTTCGCATCGGCAGCCCCGCGGTCTTGAACGAGGCCGTGCCCGAAAGCGCTGAGCGTAGCAATACCGAGCAGATTATAACGCGGTTGCAGCGCGAGGCCAAAACGGTTGTGGTGGTGCTCACCGAGTCCACGGTCCTTGGGTTGATTGCGCTCGAGGATCGGCTGCGGCCCGGCGTGAAAGCGGTGGTGGAGGACCTGCGCGCCGCCGGTATCAAGCACGTGGTTATGCTTACCGGAGACAACACCGTCGCGGCGGAGCGCATCGCGGCCGAGGCCGGCATCGATGCGGTGTTCCCCGAGCTGCTCCCCGAGAATAAGCTCGACGCGATCCGCCGGATAGAGGCCGAGTACGGCCCCACCGCGATGATCGGCGACGGTGTCAACGACGCGCCGGCGCTCGCCGGAGCTCGTCTGGGAGTCGCGATGGGAGCCGCCGGAAGCGACGTCGCGCTCGAGACCGCGGATGTGGTGTTGCTTTCGGACGACCTCGAGAAGATTCCGTACCTCATCGCGCTCAGTCGGCGCACCAAGCGGACCTTGGTAACCAATATTGTGGTGGCTATGAGCTTAATCGCGATGATGATCGTCGGGATCTATACCATAGACCTCCCGCTTCCGCTCGCGGTGGTTGGGCACGAGGGCGGTACGGTTCTGGTCTCGCTCAACGGGGTGCGGTTGCTGCTGTTCAAGCGCACCGCGAAAAATAGGTAATTTTCACTAGATCAAGGGGGTATGCACTTTCGGTTGCGTCGGTTTTCCGTTATTATTTGGTAATCTTTTGGCTTGTGCCTCGCCGAGGCGCAGGGGAGTCGGGCGGTATGATGGCCGAGCATGCACAGTATAGCGACGGGTTGGAGAGCGACCCGGTTTTGAGTCGGCCGCCCGACCGTGGGGCGTACCACGAAGCCGGCCACGCGGTCGCGGCGCTCTGCCGCGGCATTCCGTTCGAGAGTGTGTCGGTGCTCCCGGAACGCGCGAGCCTCGGGCGGCTCATCCTCGGGCCGCTGTTTCAGCAGATCACCGATCGAGAAGAGCTGATCGGGCGGTGTGTGGTGGCGCTCGCCGGCCCGCACGCGCAAAGCGCGTATCTCGGAGAACCGCTCGAGTTCGGAGGCACCGATCTAGACAACGTCCACGAGATCTTGCTTCGCGTAGCGCCGCTGGAGCTCGAACGCGAGGCGCTGCGAGCCTTGATCGAGACCGAGACGCTGGCCGTGATCGAGACGCACTGGGATCGGATCGTGCGTACCGCGAAGCTCCTGCAGCAGCACCCAACCATCGTAAGCGACGAGCTCGCGAAACTTCTTTCCCTCGCGCCCGAGACGTAGGCTCTTGTGCTCACTCGAGAGCGTCGGGAGGCGTAGCGCCTGCCGACACCAACACCTCGATGATCTCGCTCGGGCGATTGTGATCGAGCGCAATCTCGATCGGCCGCTCTCCGGCGCCGTTGGTGCTGCCGATATCGGCCCCGGCGGTGAGAAGTACCCGAATGACCTCGAGAGAACCGCTTTCGGCGGCATAATGCAACACGGTGTTTGAGTGCCGATCGCGATCCCAGATGCCGGCATCGGCGAGTAACAGCCGGCGAACCAACTCGGCGTCGGTCCCGCCGGCCGCCCAGAGCAGCGCCGAGACCCCGTTTTGATCGGTGGCGCGGGGGTTCGCTCCGGCTGTGAGAAGCGTTCGGGCGCTTTCGGAATGGCCTCCCTTAACGGCCGCCAGAAGCGGCGTTTCGCCCCGCCGGTTCGGCACATTCGGATCGAGATCGCGCTCGAGCAAGGTCTCGAGAACCTCGGGACGGTGAACCGCAGCCGTGAGCGGCGTCTCGCCCGCGTCGTTGGTTATGCGGGGATCAACTCCGCGGTACAGCATCTCGTAGGCTACCTCACGATTGCCGTTCTCGATCGCGGCGAACAGAACTGCGCCTCCGGAGCGTGCATCGGTCGGAATCGTTGCGCCGGCCTCGAGTAGGCTCCGCGCCGAGGATGTGACACCCGACGGTCGCGCCGCCGAGGCGCGCATCGCGTAATACATCGCGGTGCTACCGTCGTGGGCCCGGAGGCCGGTTTCGGCGCCCGCGGCGAGCAGCTCGCGCAACACCACGTCGTGGTCGCGCTCGGCGGCGATCATCAGTAAGGTCTTCCCCTGGCGGTCTTGCTCGTTGGCGTCGGCCCCGGCCGCGACAAGCGGTTCAACGAACTCCGCTCGTCCGGCGAGTACCGCGCGCGCGAGCGCCGAGCGATGTTGGTTGTCGCGGGTGTCGACCGTGGCGCCGGCCTCGAGCAGCAGTTGAACTACCCCGCGCCCCCCGGTCTCGGCTGCAAGCATCAGCGCGGTGCTGCCGTCTCGATCGGAGGCGTCGACCTCGGCGTCGGCCGCGAGCAGCTCGCGCGCGACCTCGGTATAGCCGCCGGCGGCGGCGTGCATCAGCGCGGTGCGACCGCGTGAGTCGGCGATGCGCGGGTTTGCGCCGCGATCGAGCAGGAATCGCACGCTATCGTACCTACCGGCCGCCGCGGCCTCCACGAGAAGCGTTCGCCCGCGGCGGTGTTGGGCGTCTATCTCGCCGCCTTCCGCGAGGTACTCCTCGAGGCCCGCTATATCGCCGCTGCGTGCGGCGCGCACCTCGGTGCTCGCGCATCCCGAGAACAAAATCGGCAACACCAGACCGACGATTACCGCCGCGACCGGCGCGGCAAACCTATGCGTTTTCATGGTGCTGCTATAGTATCACGAACGGCGCGCGTCGTCGCGCGATGAGGAGGGGTTTTGCGTGCCGGACCGGAGTGCCGGCGGTCGCTGGGCGCTTGGTGAGGGAAATTCGATGGTGAACGTCGGTTGGGGCTGTTTGGTTACGCGCATACTGCCTCGCAGCTTCGAGACGAATGCGCTTACAAGCTGCAGCCCTAAACCCGAGGCGTGCTCGAGGTCTAACGCTTCCGGGATGGGCCGGCCGGTGTTTGAGACAACAAGCGTGTACTGCTCGGAACCCGGTGAGTATGTTAGCGAAACCTCGATCCGGAGAGGAGTTGTGTCGTCGAAGCCGTGTTTCAGCGCGTTGGTCGCCAACTCGCTAATGATGAGGCCGAGGTTGAGCGCGGTGTCGGCCGGGAGCTCGATGCCCGGTGCGTGACACACCGCCTCTACCGGCCGGCCGGCGTGGCGCGACACCACGCCGGTGAGCAGATCGCGGGCGTATTTTTCGAACGGCATGAGCCCGTCGGATCCCAGCTCCGCGAGTTTATCGTGCATCAACGCGATGGCGCGCACGTAACTGCGAAGATCCGAGAGGTCGGCCGCCTCCCCGAGTGCGTCGTCTTTAAGATTGTTCTTGACGCGGTGAGTGAACTCGTCCATCAGGCGCTGCTTATCTTCAAGCACGGTTTCGAGGCGCCGTTCCGCCAACTTGCGGTGGGTGATGTTGATGTGGGCTACCACGATATGGGTGCCTTCGGCGGTGTCGAAGCGTGTAGCCTCCATCAAGAACCAGCGTTGCTCCTCGGGGCTATGGCACGGGTACTCGAGCGAAATCACCTCGTTGGAGCCCGCAAGCAGCCGTCGCAGTCCTTCGGCGGCCTCCTCGGCTCCTTCCAACGACGGGCCTACGGCGCTTTCTATCGTTTCGATGTAACTGCGCCCGATACCGCAATCCTGCCACGACAGCCCGTTATCGCGGGCGAAGCAGCGCCACGACTCGTTGACCGCGATGATCATGCCGTGACGGTCGAGCACCGCGATGTTTTCGGGCAAGGCATCGATCACGCCGCGAAGGAACTCCTGCGAGCGCCGACGCTCGAGCTCCGCGGTCTTCTGCTCGGTTTCGTCGACGATGAAGCCGCTCATCAGGAGGCCTCGTCGGGGGTCCTCATCGAGTAGCCTGGTGCTCACCCGTAAGAACGCAGTCTCACCGTCGGCGCGCACCGCCTTCATCGAGAAGTCTCGAACCGTGCCGTCGCGGCGGAGTTCTGCAAGCAGCTTGTCGCGCTCCGCCGGGTCGGCATAGACCTGTGCGGCGATGTCGTGGTAATGGCGAATCGCCTCATCCGGAGATGCAAACCCCAAGATGCGCGCCATCTCGTGGTTCATCGCCTCATAGGTGCCGGTGCTCCAACTGCGGTAGATACCGATCGGAGCGTCGTCGATGATATGCGCGAGCCGTCGTTCGTTTGCCCGAGTTTGCTGATGGGCCGCAAACAGCTCGAACGCCATCTTGATCGATTGGATCAAGACGAACTCGCCCGAGTCTTTGCGAACGTAGCCGTAGCGAGTGATGCGCTCCACGCTTGCGACGTATTCTTGTTCTTGGTGCGAGGTCAGGAACACGATCGGAAGCTCGCGAGACCGGAGAATGCGACGCGCCGCTTCCGTTCCGTCGATTCCCGATCCAAGATCGATATCCATGAGTACGAGGTCTATTTCCGGGTTATGCCTGGCCTTGGCGACCGCGGCCTCGCCGCTATCGGCGTGCAGCGTGGTGAAGCCGTTCTGTTCGAGTATGGTCGTGGTGTGGAGCGCGAGCAGCTGGTCGTCCTCAACCAGAAGGAGCGTCTTTGTGTGAAGCTCGATCGGTTCCATGGTACATTCCTGACACAAATACTATCACATCTTCGGGTTGAGCGCGACCCCACCGATCGTTCCCTCACCGATCGGCGGCCGATCGCCGGTCGACCGGCGGCCCGTGGGATTGACTTTTGTGAACATTGTTCATAAAAAGGGCGGTATGCCGAGGGTGCTCGAAAACGTTCGCGAACGGCTCGTCGTGGAGCTCGAGGCCATGATGGCCGACCCCACCGCCGGTGTCTCGCTGCGCGCCTTGGCGGAACGAGTCGGGATCGGTGTGGGTACCATCTACAATTACTTCCCCGACAAAGACCAACTGATCCTCGAGGTGTTGGACCGCGAGTGGTCGCGAACGATTGCCGGTGTCCACGAAGCGATCCGCTCCGCCGAACCCAACCTGGAGAGCCGTGTTCAACTCATGCTCGAGCTGCTGTACGACGATCTCGAACGGCTCGTGCGCGCGGGCGGGCGCCGCAAGGCCGTGATGGACGGCGTTGCCGGCGACGGAAACGAGCACCGCGCGCCTCTGCCGCTGCGGCCCGAGCTCTGGCGCCGGCTGGTTGAAGCCTTCGCCCCGGTATGGGAAGCGATCCGCAGCACCGGCGGCACCGCGGATGCGCATACCTCCAGCGAACGGCTGACCGTAATGACGATCTCGACGCTTTCGAGATTGATCGTTGCGTTTCCCGACGAGCGGCACGCCAATATCGCGTTCGTGCAGCGGATTATCGTCCGCGGCGGGTGCCTATATGGGTGACTCCGGCGCGTCGGCAACGCGAACGGAACGGCTCGAGATGCTCGCACACGGCAGGCTCGGCAGAACGCTGTTTAAGCTCTCGGCGCCTTCGATCATCGGTATGCTCGTGATCGCGATCTACAACGTGGTAGACACCTTCTTTATCAGTTTATTGCGCGACACAACCGCGATCGCGGCAACCGGCGTTGTGTTTCCGATGTTTCAGCTCATCGGCGCGGTCGGTCTCACCTTTGGTATGGGGGCCGCCAGCGTGATCAGCCGGCGGCTCGGCGAGCAGCGCTACCAAGCGGCCGACGAGGCGGCCGCTACCGCGCTGTACTCGGCGGCCGGAGTTGGGGCGCTGTTGGCGGTGGTTGGGGGCGTGTTCATCGAGCCGATTCTGATTGCGTTCGGCGCTACCGAGACGATTCTGGCCGAGGCCACGCTCTACGGCCGCGTCATTATCGCAGGCTCGATCTTTCAAGTCGTGAACATGACCGCGAACAACGTGCTGCGGTCCGAGGGCGCGGCGTTGTACAGCAGCTTCGGTCAGGTGCTCGGTGCCGGGCTCAATATCGTGCTTGACCCGTTGTTTATCTTCGTGTTCGGTATGGGGATTACGGGTGCGGCGGTTGCCACCGTGATCGCGCAGGGGATCTCCACGGCGTTTCTCCTGAGCTACTACCTGCGTCGGCGCGGCGCGTTGCATCCGCTACGCCTGCGAAACGTTCGCTTGGAGCGTGGGACGTACCGCGAGTTGATGACGCTCGGCGTTCCCACCTTCGTGCGGCAGATCTTCGGCAGCGTCTCGTTTGCGGTGTTGAACAATGCCGCCGCTTTCCACGGCGATCCGGCGATCGCCGCGATCAGCGTAACGCTTCGGCTATTCATGCTCCTGTTCATGGCGCTGATAGGCCTTGCGCAGGGGCTGCAGCCGTTGGCGGGGTACAACTACGGTGCAGGTAGCTTCCTGCGCGTGCGCGGCACGATCCGTATTGCGTTCATTACCGCGGCGACGGTGGGAGTGGTAGCGGGCGCGGCCGGTTTTGCGTTTGCGCCGACCGTGATCGGAGTCTTCGCCCCGCAGGATCCGGAGGTAATTGCGCTCGGAACGCTCGCGATGCGCTTCATGGCGCCGGTGCTCGTGCCGATCGGGCTGGTGTTGATGTACGGCGGGGTGTTTCAAGCGCTCGGTGACGGGCGCTCCGCGTTGTTGCTTGCCGCGGGGCAGCAAGGCGTGTTCATGATCCCGCTTGCGGTAGTGCTTCCGCGTGTGTTCGGTATCGCGGGGTTGTTCGCCGCGATGCCGGCGGGGTTCCTGCTCGCCTTCGTGGTCGGGACCGTTCTGCTTCGAAAGACCGTCAAGCGTAAACTCGTCGACGCCGAGCCCGAACCCGAGCCCGAACCCATACCCGACCCTGAAACCGAGCAAACTCGGAGCTTCGCGCGGCAAGAAACCTCAAGCGCGTAATTGGGAGGCGAAAGAATGCTGTTTGAAACACTGGAGCGCCGGCTCGGAGCCTGCGGGGCGAAGGTCGGTAAGCTGAAGCGCGCCTTGTATCACAAGATCGCGGCACAGCTCGATGAAGAGTTCGAGGTTCTCGCGGCCGGGGAGGGGCTGACGCAGCACAACGGGAGTTACGCGCCGATCATCGTGGGCGCCGAGACGGTCTATATCGGGCACGCGGCAGGGCGGGGCGGCGAAGCCGAGCTGTTTGTGGTACCGCGCGACTCGATCATCGCGGTGGAGCTCAGCGGGCGCATCTTGCGGAAGCTAGAGATCGTGACCGCCGAGGAACGCTTTGTGGTGGGAGCGCTGAACCGTCGCGCGGCCGAGGCCGTGGCCGCAGAGCTCGAACGGAAGCGCTCGTAGCTCGAGCTCGTGGCTCGAGCTCGTGGCTGCGTAGCGCCGAGTAAGGGACCGATATGGCAAAACACCGAGGCCGAGGCGCCTCACCGCCGGAAGCGCTCACTGCAGGTTCCGCGCACTCCGACGCATACGGAGTGGTGGTTGTGGCCGCGAGCTTTCTGGTACAAGGCACGATCGTGGGCGCCATTTTCTCGTACAGCGTGTTCTTCGACGCGCTCTACGCCGAGTTCGGCTGGTCGCGCGCGGTGATCTCGGGCGCTTCCTCGGCGACCTCGCTCGTGATGGGGTTCGGGGCGATGGTGCTCGGGCGCATGAACGATCGAATCGGCCCCCG